>JABDJO010000002.1 GCA_013002465.1 Silicimonas sp.
ATCCATGGCTTACCGCCCCTTGCCAAGAGACGAACGCAGAATGTCGAGAGAGCTTTTATAGACCGACAGTGCCGTATCGTGGGACGATTTGACCTGAGCGCTGCGCACCATTTCTTCTTCAAGGGAAACGTTGTTCCCATTCGGCGAGGATTCACCGCCGATTTCAACCGTCCGGCGCGTGTCGGCCGATGCGCCGGCGGTCATGTGTTTGGCGCGCGTAGTGCGCTGGTCGGCGCTGGCGCCTTGCTGCTGATAGGTTTCGGAAAACTTAGGCAGATCCCGGGCGCGATAGCCCGGAACGTCCGCATTCGCGATATTCTTCGCAATCTGGGCCTGACGGGCACCCGCATGACGGGCCAAGTTCTGCGCCAGTTTCATTACATATGGTGTGTCAAACATCGGGGCTTCTCCCTCGACCGGATGCACCAAGGCTTAACTGTGATTCCTTTAGAAACAGTTTCAGTTGAATGTTCTCTATCAGAGGAAACGCCGATGCCCCGTCTAAGAAGTCTTGGTTTGATGACTGCCGTCGTGCCGCGCCATTCGGTTGTACGCCGCATAGGGCGCATCCAAAGACTGTCCAGCAACCTCGTTTCGGTGGTGGGGCTGTCGGATACCGCAAGCGTCGGGCATCGGGTTCGGTTTGCGGATCAACAGGTGACCGGCGAGGTTGTCACGATCAGTGAGGATTGCGTCAATGTACTTGTCGATGGTTCGATGGCTGGGCTGAAAATTGGCCAGCCTGTTCAACATGTTGGCGAGTTCGGGCTATGCCCGGACAACAGTTGGCTTGGTCGTGTGATCGACGGCGAAGGCAATCCGCTTGACGGACAACCGCTGATCAACGGAGGCACGATGGTGGGTTTGCATTCACCGCCGCCGCCGGCTGCCAAACGTCGTGGCTTGGGTGCCCGTCTGGATACCGGCCACATGCTGTTCAACACGATTTTGCCAGTCGTGCGTGGCCAGCGGTTTGGGCTGTTCTCCGGATCCGGTGTCGGCAAGTCCAGCCTCATGGCTGCCCTTGCCCAGGACATGGAAGCGGATGTGATCGTGATCGGCCTGATCGGAGAGCGCGGGCGGGAGGTGAATCAATTTGTAAACAATGTTCTGGGCAAAAAGGGATTGCGTCGCAGTGTTGTCGTTGCCTCGACATCGGATCAATCTGCCCTGGCGCGCCGTCGCGCGGCGTTTTCCGCGATGGCGGTGGCCGAGCACTTTCGCAATCTGGGTCAAAGCGTTTTGCTGTTGGTGGATTCGATCACGCGTCTTGGCGAAGCACATCGCGAAATCGCCTCGGCGGCCGGTGAGCCCGCTTCGATGCGTGGGTTCCCGCCATCAATGGCCAGCCTCCTGGCCGGGTTTTCAGAACGTGCGGGGCCGGGGACCGAAGGGCAGGGCGATATCACGGCGGTCTTCACGGTCCTGGTATCCGGGTCAGACATGGAAGAACCTGTCGCGGACACACTTCGCGGGCTGTTGGATGGGCACTTCGTACTGTCGCGTTCGATAGCCGAGCGTGGGCGCTTTCCGGCCGTCGATGTGCTTCAATCCGTCTCGCGATCATTGCCCGAGGCCGCAAGTGATGAAGAAAACCGATTGATTGCGCAGGCACGCCGATTGTTCAGCGTTTACGAGGACTCTGAAATCATGGTGCGGTCCGGCCTTTACCAACCGGGGTCCAATCCCGAGCTGGACCTGGCTGTGAAGCTGCAGCCCGGGTTGGATGCATTTGCCGCAGATCGAAGTGACCAGGGATTTCAGCACGCCTTCGCCTGCCTTGAAAAGTGCCTGTCAGTCGGCGATGTCGACGATGGTCAGAACAGTGGCGGTTGAGATTGTAGCAGCGTCAAGGCAACTGATCCGCGTGCGGTTGCGGCCGCTGAACTGGCCAGTTCCGAGCGGAACAAGAAGCTTTGGACGAGTTTCTCTCGCAGTTCCGGATCTGTAAAGTCAGTCGGGTTCGACACACCAAAGGTTTGTTCCGACTTCTCTGAAAGCACGGCACGTTGACGGTCTATGTCGATCAAGCCGAACTGTGGGGGAAGGCCAAAAGCAACTTCGAACACCCGCCGCATCGGCGGTGTGCCCATCACCGTGAACCAGGCAACGTCTTCTGTCGGCGACTTTTCAGCAAGGGAGGCAAGGCCGCGTTCAAGCCCAAGTGCCAGACGCATGTCTTCATCCTGATCGCCAATGGCCACTTCGAATTGTCGGACCTTGTATTGCTCAAGGATGTCGGTGGGAAAGGTGCTGAGCACCGTATTGGGTGGGGACAGGTCGAACCCGAAAGCTTCCGCCATCTCGAAATAGCGCCGATCGGACAATCTGTTGGCGAAGGCATCCTGATCAAGCGTGCCATCCTCAAGAACCTTGCGTATGAAAAATCGGTTGTTGATGTCGTCATCCAGACCGAAGGCCCCCAAGGCGACCGTCAGGAGTCTGCGATCAGAAACAAGATCCTCTGCCGTTTGGATATCGCCAACTTTCTCGTCGAAGTAGGTGGCGTTCTTGGCGATGATGGCGGAACTGTCGAACGCCTCTTGCTGGGCGGCACGGGTGTTTTTCAAGAACGCCCAGCCAAGATTACCACCCGATGGCAAAACCGGCTGATAGGTCATGCCTGATCTGCCGCAAGAAGACGGTCCTCTCGCGGAATGAGCGTGCGCAGCGCTTTCATGGCCTGATAATAGCGAGCGCTGACGACGGCACTGCTGGCATCATCCAGCATGCGTCGGCTGTCAGCGTCGCAAAGAACCTGACTGAGTTGTTCGATGCCGGTCAAAAGCTGGCCGCGCGCTTCATCCGGATCGACATCGCCAGACAGAACCAGTTGCGCGATATAACAAACACGGCGCACCGGTGTCTTTGCATCATCTGGATGAATCGCGTCCTTCAGACGCAGGATGTTCGCGTTTGGAGTCAGAATGGCGACCCGCGTTCGCCGATCCCCGTTTTCAATGACGGCACCATTGATTAGAACCCGTTCTTTCGGTGCGAGTTTCAGGACCAGACCGCTCATGTTGCCGCCTCCTGCCCACGCAGGCCCTGAAGGATCGCGGCGTTCACCTCGATCAGTACGGCAACGTCGCCGCCATCACGCAGAATGCGTCGGGTCTCTTTCTCGGTAAACTCGGCAAGCCAGAACAATCGGGCGCGCAAGTCGCGCGGCAGGCCGTTTTCCGGATTTGCGACATCGACGGCAAGCGTTGTCCAAAGTTTGCTGTTTTCGTTCAGGGCAGCAACAAATTCTGGGAAGTTGGTGCGCTGCGTTATCGTCGCGGCACGCAGCCGGTGCGATATGCGGGCGATGGTTTCGTATTCGGCGGCGCGGTGCGATTTGATCGGAACTGCGTTGATGCCATAGCCTTCCTTGGCGCGTTCGACGGCATTCACGGAGGAATTCTCCTGTCTTCAGGCCTTTCAGAGCCCTGGGGAAATGTCGGGCGGCCGATTGACCGCCCGACGGTCTTGATTACCTGAACAACGACAGGATCGACTGCGGCGCCTGGTTGGCAATCGACAGCGATTGGATGCCCAATTGCTGTTGTACCTGAAGCGATTGCAGCCGGGCCGACGCGGCTTCCAGATCGGCATCCACCAGCGCACCGATGCCCGCTTTGAGCGAGTCGGTCAGGTTGCTGATGAAAGTGTTCTGGGTATCTATCCGGCCTTGGGCCGAACCAAAGTCCGCAGCCGCCTCGATGGCTGTGTCGATGTAGGTTTCGATGTTGGATAGCGCAGCTTCGACACCGGCATCCGTCGTGACATCAATCGCATCGACGCCGTTCAGGCCACCAGTTGCAACACCACCAGCAGCGCCGTCGTCCGCCAACGTCAAGGCCGTTCCGTCGTTGTCAATCTCAAGCACCCAAGCGCCCGATTTCTGGGTCACATTGGTTGAGATATTGGCAACGGCCGCGCCGTCAATCACGGTTTTCAAGCCGCGTGCGACATCCTCGAAGGATTCGTTCTTGCCAGCGATATAGTCGTAATTCACGCCACCAAGGGTCACACGATAGCCGTCACCTTCCGAGACACCTGCAGTGGTCGAGAAGGTCACATCAGATGCCCGCGAACTTACAGTTTGGGTGTTCGTGGTCGCAGCCGCGGCAGTCGTGCCGTTCGCCGTCAAGGCGAATGTGGCCGATCCGTTGCCCGATGTGTTAAGGGTCACATCTTCGAAAGCCCGCGTGTTCACGAGCGAGATCGTCGCGGTCGAAACCGTTGCTGTGACGCCCTCGATGCCGGCGGTGTTGATCGCCGCGGTCAGGCCTGCCGCCAAATCATTTGCAGCAGTCGTGGTGGTCGTGAAGCTAACCGTTTCGCCAGCGACCTGGAAGTTATATGTCTCTCCGGCGACGATCGTGCCCGCGACGAGTGCGGTCATGGTGTTGCCGCCGTTCGAGAAGGCACCACCGGTGCCGTCGGCCGCCAGGTTGCCACCTGCGACCGAGGTCACATTCGCTGCAAGTGTGGCACCGGTGCCAAAGGAGCCTGCATCATCGCTGAGATCCTGTCGTGCAATCGTGATGTCCGACGCAGTAACCGTGCCGTCCGAAGCCCGGTCGAGCGACGACAGGATGTTCACATCGTCTGTGCCTTTCAGCATGTTCAGACCGTTGAACTGGGCGGCGCCCACAACTGATTTGATCTGATCCGAAAGGGCGGTGACGTCATCCTGGAGCTTGCCCCGATCGACGTTTTCTTCCTGGGCGGCAACGATCTTCTCTTTCATCTGAGTGAGAAGGTCCGTGACCGTTTCAGAAGCCTGCCGCGCAACTGTGACTGTGGATTGACCAAGGTTAAGGCTATCGTTGATCGCCTTGAAACTCATCGCATCCGATTCCATCACTTTCGAGATGGCCCAGACAGCGGCGTTGTCGCGGGCGCTGCTGATTGCCTTGCCCGTCGAGATCATCTTCTGGGTGTCTTCAAGGCTGCTGTTAATGGTACGAAGGTTCTGCAGCGCGACCATGGCGCTGGTGTTTGTGAGAATACTTGCCATCTGGCGTTCTCCATTTATTGCGGCGGTTATCCGCCTTGGTTTCGGAAACGTCTTTCAGACGAGCCAGCCATTCTGGAGCTGCGGATATATTGATCTCGCGCCACTTGTTCTCAGTGCAGGGCGACTTCACCGCCAAGTGATTAAGAAAACCTGAATCTCCATCGACCATGCCTGCCCTAAGCCATTCAAATTAAATTAAAATGCTAAAGCTTCTGTGTAATGGAAACAGGTCTCGACAATGGCTTGCGCATGCCTTCCTTTGAATAGGTTGACTGATGCTCGCCCTGGGTAATCTGTTTCACCTCGGTCAACGCCGCTTGGATTCCGCGTCGTGCAGAAGCAAGAAGTGCCTCGTTGTGGGATGCCTGGGCAGCAATTTTTGCAACGGACTTCGTTGGCAATTTCGCTGCATTCTGCGCCAGCGCGTGGGCCAGTCGGGCCTTCCTTTCAGCCAGATCGGGAAGTTGATCATAGCGCCCCGTCAAAAGCAGATTCTGTTCCTCGGCCAAGACGTCTTCAAGCTCATGGATAAGTGTCATGTGGTAGCCTTTTGTGATCGAAGCATGGATTGATAGATGGATTCCGCCAAACCAATGCCGCCGGCATCCGTGGCGACATTGGCATATTCGCGTACCAGGAAACTTGAAAACTGATCTTCGCCAGCGCCGCCACCGAACGATTTTCGTGCCTCACCCACGCCGGCGGATTTCAACATTTCGGCAAGAAATCCCGCCTCTAGGTCGCGGGCCGCTTTCCACAGATCCGGGTCCCTTGCAGACCCGGTCTGGATGTTGCGCGCAGTCAAAGGGGCGCTCACCTCAATGCTCATGATGCTGATCCTTCTGATCGAGAGAATTTTCAGCACTATGGGGGTTACAGGTAAAAGACTGGTAACTCCCTGCCGGTAAACAGCCTGCTGAATGGACAGGATGTCCGGAGGATCGCGATGCAGCTTTTGTTGCAGCTTCTGAATAACGAAACTGGCGTTGAGGGCGGGAAGATTTCGCCGGAAAGCGGCGACGCTCCCGTGGTTGATGGGGCGATCGGGTTCGATGCGATTATCAAGGAACAGGCACGTATTGAAACGCCCGACGGTATTCTTTCCCAAGCAAGTGATACGAAAGTTCAAGGCAAGACTGGGCAGGTTCAACCAGCCGGGCTGTCGACTTTCAAGCACGGTCACGATGAAGACAGTCACGAATTGGAGCCTGACTTTACGCGAGCACCGGATGTGAAAGCCAGTTCTCGCGCAATCGTTGGCGCGGTCATGGTTCGCAACGATATGCCTGACGTTTTGCCGGTGCATTCTGCTTCTGGCATCTCGGGTGTGACGATTGTGCCTGAAGTCAAGGCGGTGAAAGAACTCTCACCACAACCTGTTCCAAGTTCGAACGGCCCTTTGCCGACTGACGAAAGCAACGTCGATTCCGGTGATCGCAATCGGACTTTGGGTGATGATGAAAAAACCGTTGGTAAGATTGCTTTGGCCCCGGTCGCCGGGCCCGCAACTGCGCCGCCACCTGCAGCACAGGTCGGGCCCAGGCCGTTCATGGATGCTCCGAACGCCGGTCAAGTATCTGCAAAGGTAATAGCGCCCATGCTTGATGCCCACATCCCAAGGGCCGACGACTCGTCGGAAGTTGTTGCGAAACTCATGCAACCGGGTGGCAAGATCAGCGCAAAACCTGTGGCGACCGACGCGGTTACCATGCCATTGGTCGATGAACCTGATACAAAGCTGCCCCCGGCAAAGCTCCAGGAGGCGCCCGTGATTCGACAAGAGCGCACTGAACCGGCTGCCGTCCCTTCCGTTGAACGAACGCCTAAACCTTTGGTTCCAGCAATAGCAGTCCGGCGGATTGCAACAGGTCCTGTCCATGCGGATCACGGCGTGGGTCAGAGCGCGCGCGATCATGTCGAACCTTCATCGCAAATCCGGCGCAACCTGCCAATCGAAACGATTGCTCCACCAGGCTCTGCACCTGCTGCCCCTGCCATGACGGCTATGTTGCCCCCGCAAGCGTATCCCGTTGCAGAGTTCGTAACGCGGGAACGCTGGCATCAAAAGGATGTCGTCCCAATCGCCAACGACATTGTGCCTGGATTGGCTGGGCATGAGGGCAGTGAAATTCGCCGCATACCCGACCAGCTTTCAGCCCGGTTGGAAATGCAGGCGAAACCGGTCGTTTCACAACTGATCCAGGCCGCAAGATCGGCCGTCGATGGGATGATTGAGGTCCGGCTGTCGCCAGAGGAACTGGGCCGGGTCCGATTGGCGATGACGTCCGGCGACCTGGGCATGTCGGTTCAAGTCACCGCTGAACGGCCGGAGACCCTTGAGTTGATCCGGCGAAATATTGAACTTTTGGCCGCGGAATTGCAGGACATGGGGTTTGCAGATCTGAGTTTCTCTTTCGGGAAGGAAGGCGGGTCGGAAAACTCCCCTGCTTCTTCGGATGCAGATGATGGCGACACCACGACGGGGGTGAACGTATTTCAGCTTGAGGACGCCGTGCCGGGATTGCCGGTTCGGTCCGACGGCCGAGTGGATCTCAGACTTTAAGGACGACCTATGGAACCAATTGCAAGCGCTTCGAATTTCACCCAGCCTTCGCCGCCGTCTGGTCAGACGGGCCAACGGGATGCCGCCGCTTCGGCGCTGAGTTCGGACTTTGAGACTTTTCTGTTGATGCTTACGACGCAGATGGAAAACCAAGATCCGCTAAACCCAATTGAGTCACAGGATTTTGCTGTCCAACTGGCGACATTCTCGGGCGTCGAACAGCAGGTTCGCACCAATGCGCTTCTCGAAAACCTCGCGGGCGGCATGGGGTTGACCAGTCTTTCACAATTGGCCGGATGGGTCGGCATGGAAGCACGGGTGGTTGCGCCCGTCGCCTTTGAAGGCGCACCTGTCGAGCTTGCACCAGAACCTGCGCCAGGCTCGGATGGTGCGGAATTGATCGTTTACGACGCCTTCGGTCGTCAGGTATCGCGCGAAACCGTGCCACTGGGTCAAGGCACCATCGCCTGGGCTGGTGTGGACGAGAACGGGCAGCCACTAGAGCCGGGTCAATACAGTTTTGAACTTGCAAGTATCAGCCAAGGTGAAGTGACCAGTGTGCAACCAGTTGCTCACTACACCCGGATCGGCGAGGCCCGTCAGGGTTTGAATGGCATTGAGCTTGTGGTCGCAGGGGGCGTTGTTGTGCCATCAGACTCCGTAACGGCGTTGAGGGAACCGCAGGTGACCGGCCTCTGATTCACGGCACCTTTGGCCTGAACGCAAGGAGAGTTCTCTGCGGGTTTCTTCACCTCGGCGGTGTTGCGAAATTGGAAGATGGTCCGATCGGATCTGGCGTTCGCAGCTAGAACAGCAGCCCGATCGCGACTCCTGCAATGACCAGGGCACCTATCGAAAGACTGCGAAGTGCCAAATTCGGTGGTGTGGGCTGTGTTTCTTCCGCATGCGACTGTCGCACAAGGATGTCTTCAGCGAATTGCGGCAGCTTGGGCCCGAACCGGCTTAGCACCAACGCCGTTCGCACCAGATCACGGATCACGGCCTTCGGGCCAATATTGTCGGCAATGTACTTTTCAACCGTGGGCTTTGCCACGCTCCAGATATTGATATGCGGATCCAAAGACCGCGCGACCCCTTCGACCACGACCATCGTGCGTTGCAGCAGGATCAGTTCGGTTCGGGTTTCCATTCCGAACCGCTGCGTCACTTCGAACAGGTAACTCAAGAGCCGCCCCATCGAAATGTGACTGGCGTCCATGCCGAAGATCGGTTCTCCGACCGCGCGAAGAGCCAGAGCGAATTCATCGACATCCCGATCATGCGGCACATATCCCGCCTCGAAGTGCACCTCGGCAACCCGGTGATAATCCTTACGAATGAACCCGATCAGTATCTCGGCATAGACCCGGCGGGTGTATTCGTCGATCCGCCCCATGATCCCGAAATCCAGAGCGACCAGATCTCCGTTGCTGGCCACCTGCAAATTGCCCTGATGCATATCGGCGTGAAAAAATCCGTCGCGCAAGGCATGACTAAGGAAAGTTGTCATGACCTTTTCGGCCAGCTGTGTCCGGTTGTGACCCGCCCGGTCCAACGCCTCGTTGTCACCAAGCGCAATACCATCGGCCCAATCCAGCGTCATGACCCGACGCGATGTCAGATCCCAACGGGCCCGAGGTACGTGAAACCCGGGGTCGTCCAACGTATTGGCGGCAAACTCCGCCGCCGCCGCGGTTTCCAACCGCAAGTCCAGTTCGCCCATGACCACGCCCTCGAAATGAGCGATCACCTCCATCGGTCTGAGGCGGCGCGATTTGGCGGATAAGGCTTCGATCATCCGTGCAGCGAAGTAAAAGGCGTCGATGTCGCGGCGGAAGGCCTGTTCGATCCTGGGGCGCAGGATCTTGACGGCGACGGGTTCGCCGGTATCGGCAAGATGGGCCTTGTGGACCTGGGCAATTGACGCCGCCGCAACTGGTTCGGAAAAGTCCGAGAACAGCTCATCCACCGAGAACCCCAATTCGGCCTCGACCGTTGCCCGTGCGGTTTCAAGCGCAAAAGGCGGCAGTTTGTCCTGAAGTATCCGAAGCTGCTCGGCCAACTCTTCGCCCACCACATCCGGGCGTGTCGACAGGATCTGACCGAACTTGATGTAGGCGGGGCCAAGTGCAGACAATGCGCGCACAACCGGCGGCATGGCCGAATCGCCCTTGTAGCCCATCCACTTGAACGGCCATCCAAGGATGCGGGCGGCAAACCTGAGCGACGGCGGCGCATCGAGGGCTTCGAGAACGGCCCGCATGGCGCCGGTGCGTTCAAACGTAGCGCCGGTTCGGATCAGGCGCAGGATATTGTGTGGGCCGCGCACCTAGATCTTCCACCCTGAATGCAGGGCAGCCACGCCAAGCGACAGGTTGCGATACTTGACCTGTTCGAACCCTGCGGCGCCGAGCAATTCTGCAAAAGTGTCCTGGTCGGGAAACTTGCGAATTGATTCCACCAGGTATTGATAGCTATCCCGGTCGTTTGCGATGACCTGGCCCATGCGCGGAATAACATTGAAGGAATAAAGATCGTAAGCCTTTTGCATCGCCGTATTTGGAATTTGCGAAAACTCCAGGACCATCAGGCGCCCGCCGGGGCGAAGAACCCGGAAGGCCTCTGCAAGGGCATCCTCGATGCGTGTCACATTCCTGATGCCGAACGAAATGGTATAGACGTCGAATGTCGCATCATCGAAGGGCAGCGCCATCGCATCGCCCGTCACCCACTCCAGTTTCCCCGACAAGGCTTCGGCCTCGGCCCGTTTCCGGCCCTCGATCAGCATTTGTTCGGTCATGTCCAGAACAACAGCCGTGGCGCCCGGCGCGCGGCGCAGAAAGCGGAACGATATGTCACCGGTACCGCCGGCCACATCAAGCAGGCGCTGCCCGTCGCGTGGAGCCAGCCAATCCATCATTGCGTTTTTCCACGCCCGGTGAATGCCGACCGACATCACATCGTTCATCAGGTCGTATCTGGCGGCAACCTTTGAAAAGACGCCGTGGACCAGTCCGGCCTTTTCTTCTTCCCGAACCTCGCGGGCGCCGAAGTGCGTGGTTTTTGTGGTTTCGTCGGTCATCGTCTTTGCTTCTTTGGCCTGGCCGTGCCTTATACATCGGGAAATGGCGAAGAACACGGGGCATGTCACGCAGATGAAAGAGATATCTATGCGGCTGTGTCGTTTGGCCTGCATGACCGGCACTAACGATGCGGGGCCCGATGCCTGAACTGCCCGAGGTCGAAACCGTCCGACGGGGGCTTTTGCCCGTTTTGCAGGACCAGGTCATTGAACGTACCGATGTGCGGCGACCGGATCTTCGCTGGCCGTTTCCAGGCCGCATGGCCGAAAGGTTGAGCCATGTTCGGGTCAATGCCCTGCGGCGGCGTTCAAAGTACATTCTGGCCGATCTTTCCAGCGGTGAAACTTTGATCATTCATTTGGGCATGTCGGGCCGCATTCTGATTTCCGGCGATCCTTTGGGTCGATTTCACAAAAAGCATGCGGCCCCGGAGAAACATGACCATGTCGTGTTTCATATAGCGTCCGGGGCACGGGTCACATTCAACGATCCCCGGCGATTTGGCGCCATGGATCTGACGGCCACCGACGAAGTTGACCGGCACAAGTTGTTGCGCAACCTCGGACCTGAACCGCTTGGCAATGCCTTCAACGACCGCTACCTGATCGAGGCGCTTTGCAATCGCCGGACGCCAATCAAATCTGCCCTTCTGGATCAAAGCGTGGTGGCTGGGCTGGGCAATATCTATGTCTGCGAGGTGCTGTATCGTGCGGGAATCTCGCCTGTTCGGCTGGCCTCGCGGACTTCGAAGGCACGCGTTTCGCGTCTGGTGCCCCTAATCCGTGACGTTTTGAATGAGGCGATTGAAGCGGGGGGATCCACTTTGAACGATTTTCGGCATACCGACGGTGAACTTGGGTATTTTCAGCATAGATTTCAGGTCTATGACCGCGAATCAGAGCCATGCCTGACCAATGGATGTTCAGGAAAAATCGCCCGTGTCGTTCAATCGGGGCGTTCAAGTTTCTATTGCCCCAAGTGCCAAAGATAACTTGAACCTCATGGATTGGCTGCTAAGGCTTACGTTTGACCGTAGCAAAACAGGGTGATCCTATGGCCTATGCGACCATCGTCGTCGAAACCGAGGAACACGTCACGACCATCCGGTTGAACCGGCCCGACGCCATGAACGCCCTAAGCCCCGAGCTTTTGAAAGAACTTGCAGAGGCGGTCGAAGACGCATCGAAAAATGACTCGGTCCGCTGCATCATACTCACAGGATCGGAAAAGGCCTTTGCGGCGGGTGCCGATATCAAAGAGATGTCGGAAAAGTCCTTTGTCGATGTACTGACCGAGGATTTGTTCACCCAGGAATCCGAGGCAATTCTGAAGTGTCGAAAGCCCATCATCGCGGCTGTCGCAGGCTATGCACTGGGCGGAGGATGCGAACTGGCCATGATGTGCGATTTCATCATTGCAGCGGACACGGCCAAGTTCGGGCAGCCTGAGATCAACCTTGGCATCGTTGCGGGTATTGGTGGCACACAACGTCTGACCCGCCTCGTGGGCAAATCCAAATCCATGGACATGCATCTGACGGGCCGGTTCATGGATGCAGAAGAGGCCGAAAAATCGGGTCTGGTCAGCCGCGTTGTCCCAGCGAAAAAACTGATGGACGAAGCCAATGCCGCGGCCCACAAAATCGCTGAAAAGTCGACGTTGACGACCATGGTTGTCAAGGAAACAGTCAACCGCAGTTATGAAACGACGCTCAGGGAAGGCATCCTATTTGAACGGCGCATGTTCCACGCCTTGTTCGCCAGCGAAGACCAGACCGAAGGTATGACGGCCTTTCTGGAAAAGCGCGAACCGCAGTTTCGCGGAAAATAGGACAGGGGCCCAAGATTCAGGCTTTTCAAACCAGTCGGATTGGTCTATCCGGCCCCTCTACATGCGCGTGGAGCCCGCTTAGGCTATGTGTCCGCCGGTCAACGACCGGCATCGGGTCTTTACGCTTTTTAACAACTGACCCGGGATAGGGACCACGACCATGGCAAATTCGCCGCAATCCAAGAAACGCGCGCGCCAGAATGCGCGCCGCCTTGAAGTCAACAAAGCACGCCGTTCGCGTATCCGCACTGAACTGCGCAAAGTCGAAGAAGCAATTACTTCGGGTGACAAGGATGCCGCCGTTGCTGCACTGCGTCAGGCCCAGCCTGAACTGATGCGCGGCGTCACCAAGGGCGTTTATCACAAGAACACCGCAGCGCGGAAGATGTCGCGCCTGTCGTCGCGGGTTAAAGCGCTGAGCTAAGGTTGGCACTTACCGGTTCGCGCCGGGCACCCACAGAACATCTGCCCGGCCCTTGTCATTTGCGATACGGGCCGCGCAAAACAACCAGTCCGACAATCGGTTCAGATACGTCACAGCCGCGTTGTTCACCTCCTCGGACCCTGCCAGTTCAACGGTCAGCCGCTCGGCTCGGCGGGCAACGGTGCGTGACAGATGCAGGTGGCTGGCCAGGGCTGATCCGGCAGGCAGGATAAATGACCGAAGCGGTTCCAGTTCGGCGATCATTCCGTCGATCTCGGTTTCCAGTCGCGCCGTCTGATCCCCGGACATTCTGAGCACGGGATACCCCGCGTCACCATCCTTTGACATGTCGGGACGGCAAAGATCGGCGCCCAGGTCGAACAGATCGTTCTGAATGCGGGAAAGTGCGTTGTCCACGCCACGCTCGGCATGAAGACGCGCCAGACCGATTGTGGCGTTCAATTCATCGACGGTTCCATAGGCTTCGACTCGCAGGGCATGTTTCGCCACGCGATCGCCGTTGCCCAGGGCGGTTTCACCGCCATCTCCGGTCTTGGTATAGATCTTGTTCAGAACAACCATGTCAGCCCCCGCGACGTATCAGCACGAACAAAAGGATCAGGACAACAGCAATGGCCTGGGCATAGATCCTGTATCTCATGATCTTGTTGGCGTGCTTTCGATTGAAATCGCCACCTTTGGCGAAACCGCCGATGCCGGTCAAAAGGATGGCGGCCACCACCAGAACGGCAATGGCAACAACAATGAAAAGCGGGTCCTGTAACAGCATGGCGGCTCCTTTGCCATTCATCTAGGTGAATAGGCAGCGAAAGCGAAGGGGTCAGACACGAAGAAGTAACCGATCCATCAACCGGGTCGGCAAAAGGCGCTTCAGTATCCAAAACACCTTCGTTGGCTTCGTGATCCGGTATCGAGGCTTTGGTCTGGGGCTGGTAAGCGCCCGGTAGACAACATCGGTCACCGCAGACGCGGGCAGTTCGAAAGCGGCCGGTTTGGATTCTTTCTTGTACAATCGCTTTTTCAATCGGGTTTCGTATTCCTCTTCCCGGGCAGAGTTCTCTGGGTCAATCCATTTCTCGAAATGTGGAATGGATTTGATGCGAATGTCCGAAGTGATGGGCCCCGGTTCGATCAGCACAACGTGTATACCGGTTCCCGCCATCTCAAGGCGCAGCGTGTCAGCCCAGCCTTCCATGGCAAACTTGGTCGAGTTGTAAGACCCGCGCCAGGTCAGCGCCAGGAAACCAAGAACCGAGGAATTCATCAGGATGCGCCCGTGCCCCTGTCGCCGAAACACCGGAAGAAGCAACCGCGCGAGGGTGTGCTGAGCGAAGAAGTTCGTCTCGAAGTTGGCGCGCAAGGCTTCGGTCGGCAGATCTTCCAGCAAGCCCGGAATGCCATAGGCTCCGTTGTTGAAAACCGCGTCAAGGGTTCCGCCCGTTCGCGTCAATGCCTCGGTAACTGCGGTTTCGATAGATGCTTGGTCTTCATAATCCAGCACGAAACTTTCCAGGCCCTCGCGTTCTAACCGGGCGCAATCATCCGGCTTTCGACAGGTGGCGAACACTCTCCAGCCATGTGCTGTCAAACCATGCGCCACCGCATATCCGATTCCCGACGAGCACCCTGTGATCAGGATGGTTTTCTGGCTGTTGGACATATGTCATACTTTTTTCAAACAGGGGTGGAGGACGTCATGACAACCCACAGGGCAAGCTGTCAATGCGGATCGCTTGAGGCGACCTTGGAAGGGGACCCGGATTTCGTGATCGCTTGCAACTGCCGGGCTTGCCAAAAGCGCACCGGTGCGCCCTTTGGCACGGGTGCGTATTTCCGGAAAGAGACCCTCACCGTAAATGGCCCGATCAAACCCTGGCAACGGACGGCCGATTCCGGTCGCGCGCTTGAAAACTTCTTTTGCCCAACGTGTGGGACGAACTTGTACTGGACGCTTGAAATGCGTCCGGATCATGTGGGTGTGGCGTTCGGCTGCTTTGATACGAAGCTTCCCGACCCGGTGCGCGCAATCTGGATGGAAGAAGCGCACGATTGGGTAGGATTTCCAGAAGATTGGCCCAAGTTCCCAAAAGGAACGCCCGAGCCCGCATAGGTCGCTATCCCGGGCGCTGTTCCGTCAGGAATTTGCTGTAAATCCAGCCCGAAACCGAACCGTCGGACAAGCGGATCCTGTGCCAGCCGTTCTGGCTTTCCAACACCTCGGCCTCCATGCCCATGGTGACCTGGGCGACAACGACGCTTGCCGTGCCAGGACCTTGCCGCAAGTTCACACGGCTTCCGACGACATACCAGAAACCCTGCTCGGCGCCTGGGTTGGCGACAACAGGGGTTACCGATGCACTATGACCTCGCATGGGTGCCGCATCGCGTTCGGCCCGCGCAACTTTCCCAGCAGCAAGGGCCATGCGAATGGCTTCGGCATCCGAGACCGCCAGGGTGACCGACGCCAGCTTCGGGCTGTCTTCGGTGACATCCGCAAATCCGGCAAGGGTCAACCCCTGAACCTCGGGGTTAACGGCGTCACGGGCCACTGTCGGCCTGCGGTCCGGATCTCCGAAAACATGCAAGACAACGAAAAGAGCGGCCAACGTGGCCACTGTCAATTTGAGCATCGTACTTCCCCCCAAGGAATACTGACCAGAGATATAACCATGAACTGTAAGGATCATAGCCGGTTCTTTGCGTTAACTAAGGGGGAAAGATTCAATGTTGTTTTCATGTCAGCCCGTGCTTTACCCCGTCAGATCTGGGGGCTAATACAGCATCTATGAGTGACGTGTCGGACGACCCCAATATCGAGGGACGAAACCTTGCAGAACCCCTGCGCCGCGCGATCGGCGACAGGTATCTGACCTATGCGCTTTCGACCATCATGCACCGGGCCTTGCCCGATGTGCGCGACGGGTTGAAACCGGTTCACCGGCGAATCCTCTATGCCATGCGCGAATTGCGGCTGAGTTCTTCGGGTGGATTTCGAAAGTCGGCGAAGATCTCGGGCGATGTGATGGGCAACTATCACCCCCATGGTGACGGTGCGATTTACGATGCGATGGCGCGGCTCGCACAGGAGTTTAACGTTCGCTATCCCTTGGTCGACGGCCAGGGGAACTTTGGAAATATCGACGGCGATAACCCGGCTGCGTCGCGCTATACCGAAGCGCGGATGACGGCCGCCGCCGAGGCCCTGCTTGAAGGGCTTGATGAAAACGCCGTCGATTTCCGCCCGAACTACGACGGCACACTTGATGAACCGGTCGTGTTGCCCGCGGCATTCCCGAATCTGTTGGCAAACGGATCATCGGGGATAGCGGTTGGCATGGCCACCAACATTCCACCCCATAACATCGGCGAATTGTGTGATGCCTGTGTGCATCTCGCCAAGGCCAAAAACAGCGAGTTGGTGCGCGACGACACCCTGATCGAATACGTACGCGGCCCCGACTTTCCCACTGGCGGCACCATCATCGAACCCCCCGAAGCCATTGCCGAGGCCTATAAGACCGGGCGCGGCGGATTTCGGGTCCGTGCAAAATGGGATGTAGAGGACCTTGGGCGCGGGCAGTGGCAGATCGTCGTCACGGAAATCCCCTATCAGGTGCAGAAAAGCCGCCTTATCGAAAAGATCGCCGAGACCATCCAGACCAAGAAGGTCCCGATTCTGGGCGATGTGCGTGACGAAAGCGCAGACGATATCCGCATCGTGCTTGAACCGCGCTCGCGCAATGTCGAACCCGAAGTCCTGATGAACATGCTTTACCGGAATTCCGATCTGGAAAGCCGATTCAGCCTGAACATGAACGTCTTGATCGACGGGGTGACGCCAAAAGTTTCGTCACTGAAAGAGGTATTGCGGGCATTTTTGGATCACCGGCGCGAGGTGTTGCAACGCCGGTCGCAACACCGTCTGGACAAAATCGACCATCGCCTTGAGGTGCTGGAAGGGTTCATCACCGCCTTTTTGAACCTGGACAGAGTGATCGACATCATTCGCTATGATGACGATCCCAAGGCGGCGTTGATGCGCGAAGACTGGTCAAAGGACCATGTCCGGGCAGTTTCGGAAAAGGACTACAAGTCGCCTCCCTCGGGCGAGGGTGAGTTGAGTGAAGTGCAGGTCGACGCGATCCTCAACATGCGCCTGCGCAGCCTGCGCCGACTGGAAGAACTGGCGCTTCGAAGCGAATTCGACGAACTGACCAAAGAGCGCGCCGATCTGGAAGACCTTCTGGAAAACGATGGCCGTCAGTGGAAAGTGATCGCCGACCAGTTGCGTGACGTGAAGAAGGAATTCGGCGATCGGCGGCGCACGGATTTCACAGAGGCGGTCGAAGTCGAGGACGTGCCGCTGGAAGCCATGATCGACCGCGAGCCTGTCACGGTCGTCTGCTCGCAGATGGGTTGGATCCGGGCCATGACCGGCCACATCGACCTTACCCGAGAGCTGAAGTTCAAGGATGGCGACGGACCGCGCCACATTTTCCACGCTGAAACCACCGACCGGCTTCTGGTCTTTGGGTCGAACGGGCGGTTCTACACGCTTTCATCGTCGAACCTGCCCGGAGGGCGCGGCATGGGCGAGCCTCTGCGTTTGATGGTCGATCTGCCGAACGAAGCCGATATTGTGGCGCTTTTCATCCACAAACCGGGCGAGAAGCTTTTGGTTGCCTCGTCGGCCGGCGACGGTTTCATTGTGGCCGAGGACGAGGTGGTCGCCCAGACCCGTGCGGGAAAACAGGTGCTGAACGTCAAGGGCGAAACGCGCGCGGTCGTTTGCACGGCTGTGGACGGCGATCATGTGGCTGCCGTGGGGCAAAACCGCAAAATGCTGGTATTCCCGATTGCCGATCTACCCGAAATGGGACGCGGCAAAGGGGTTCGGTTGCAGAAATACAAGGACGGCGGATTGTCCGACGCTCGCATTTTTGTCGCCGGCGAGGGTCTGACCTGGCTCGACCCGGCGGGGCGCACGCGCACCGTCACCGAACTTGATGAATGGAAGGGCACGCGCGCCGCCGCAGGCCGCATGGCTCCGCGCGGGTTTCCGCAGGACAACAAATTCACATGACCTTGGGTGGGCCGCAATGATGTTGAAAAAATCCCTCATGTCAGTCGCTGTGGCAGCGTTGCTGGGCTGCGCCGCCGAAGAAGACCTGAGTGAGACGCCGAAACCGCTTGGCCAGTTCCGCCTTGGCCATAACATTGCAATCGCCGACAACGTTACCAAGGGACCGTTCTCACGCGAATTCACGGAAACTCAGTTGGAAGCCTCGGTTCAGAACGCTGTGGCAAAACGCTTGCGTCGCTACGACGGTGACGGACTTTATCACCTTGGAATCGTCATTGGGGGCATTGTCCTGGCCCAGCCTGGGGTCCCCGTGGTTTATGCACCGCAGTCGGTCATGATCCTTGACGTTACCGTTTTCGACAATACGACCAAGAAGAAATTGAATGACGAACCCGAGCGTATCTTTGCTGGCGAAGGGTTCAGCAATAGCGTTCCCATCCTTGGATCCGGACATGTGCGTTCGGCGGACGAGCAGTTGGAAAACCTGTCTGCCAGCGCGGCCAAACAGATCGAAGCCTGGCTGAACGAGCATCCGGAGTGGTTCGAACCACGTCCGGGCCAAGTGCGTTTGCCGTACGATGTGTCGGTCCATGCACCAAAAATCGACACCTCCTCGACGGCGGACATCGCCACGCAACCGGTTCCTGCCAACTGACGCTTGAATTTTCGCCACCGATGCCATAGTTGCCGCTCGCATATTCAATCCAGCTAGAGGCGAAAAGGGCATGGCGAAGGAAAAGTTTGAGCGCACGAAGCCGCATTGCAACATCGGCACGATCGGTCACGTTGACCACGGCAAGACGACGTTGACGGCGGCGATCACGAAGCAGTTTGGCGAGTTCCAGGACTAT
>JABDJO010000006.1 GCA_013002465.1 Silicimonas sp.
ATCATGGGCAAGGGGGCGGGCAAAACCTATCGCCAGTCCTTTGGCTATGGGTTGACGACGCTCGCCGCCACGGCGTTCTGGAGTCTTCTGTTCTGGTCCGGTTACATTATGCTCAGCCGGTCCGTACAGCTTCGCTATGACGGTCCGATGGAGGCATTGCAGCAGATGGCAAGTTTGTTCATCGACAATGCCAAGCTGATATCGGTGAGCGAAGTTCTGATCCCTGCCTTTGTCGGCGCACTTTTTGCGGCTTGGTTGACCGAGTTTTTCGCCCGCCGTTGGTCCTGACCCAAGGGGTGCATTGAATCCCTGTCCCGGCCCCTCTAGGACGGTAAGGACACTTTGGGAGAGTGGCCATGACTGTCCGTCGCGATCTTGCAGACACTATCGGAAACACGCCGCTGATCCGGCTAAACGGTCCGTCCGAAGCGACCGGCTGCGAAATCCTTGGCAAGGCTGAATTCCTGAACCCGGGTCAATCGGTCAAGGACCGGGCGGCGCTTTTTATCATCCGGGACGCACTGGCAAGAGGGCAACTGCAGCCCGGCGGTACTGTTGTTGAAGGTACGGCGGGCAATACAGGCATCGGGCTGGCCTTGGTGGGGGCGTCGATGGGATTTCGGACGGTCATCGTGATCCCGGAAACTCAGAGCCAGGAAAAGAAGGACATGATCCGCCTGTGCGGCGCGGAATTGGTTCAGGTTCCGGCTGTTCCTTACAAGAACCCGAACAATTATGTGCATTATTCCGAGCGTCTGGCCAAACGCCTGGCCGAGACCGAACCGAAGGGCGCCGTTTGGGCCAACCAGTTCGACAATGTGGCCAACCGACAGGCTCATGTTGAAACAACCGGTCCCGAGATCTGGAGGCAGACCGGAGGCAAGCTCGATGGTTTCACCTGTAGCGTTGGCTCGGGGGGGACGTTGGCCGGTGTTGCCGAAGTCTTGCAGCCCAAGGGGGTGAAGGTCGGTCTTTCGGACCCTGACGGTTCAGGGCTTTTCAAACTCTACACAAATGAGGATCCGCCAAAGGGTGACTCGATCACCGAGGGCATCGGGCAGGGGCGAATCACAGCAAACCTTGAAGGCTATGCCCCCGATTTTGTCTACAAGGTGCCCGATCGTGAGGCCCTGCCTGTTGCGTTTGACTTGCTGCAGACCGAAGGCTTGTGTCTAGGCGGGTCGACAGGGATCAACGTGGCGGGCGCCATGCGGTTGGCGCGTGAAATGGGCCCGGGACATACGATTGCGACAGTGCTTTGCGATTATGGAAATCGCTATCAGTCGAAGATGTTCAACCCTGACTTCCTGCGTGACAAGGGATTGCCGGTGCCGGCCTGGCTTGATGGCAGCGGTCGGATATTGCCAACGGTGTTTGAAGAATGAGACCGGCGATGCGTCTACTCCTGTCGATTGCCCTGGCGATCTGGGTCGCCCTGCCCAGCACGGCGCTTGCCCAGAGCGCACCGGATTTTGAGCAGTTCGACACCTTTGCAAGTTCGGTTGAGAAGGTGATCGAAAATGACCGTCTGTCGGATGAGGGATTTCAAGACCTGCGCGACAGTCTGACAAGATGGCGGGCCAACTTCCTGGATGCTCAGGACACCAACAAAGTACAGGTCGAAGCGCTGGAAGCGCAGATCGAGGCGCTTGGGCCCATTCCCGGTGAAGGTGAAACGGAACCGGCCTCGATTGCCGAGCGTCGCGTCGCCCTCGACGCTGCCTTGCAGGAGGCACTGGCGCCCCGTATCTCGGCTGAAGAGGCCTATGCCCGCGCCGATGCACTGATCCGACAGATCGACGCGACGATCCGTGGGCGACAGGCCGACGCCTTTTTCCAATTGGACCGCACCCCCCTTGATCCGAGTCTTTGGGCCGGAGCGATAGCCAAACTGGGCGAAGTGATGTCCGATGTCCGCACCGAGATCGCGAGCAACTTTGCAGCTATTCCCGACCGTTCCACAATTTGGCAGCGCATTGCTATTGCGGTTTTGCTTCTCGGCGGATCTGTCTTCTTGGTTTTTCGTGGTCCCCGGCTGATCGAGCACTGGCTGGCACGGATCGAGACTCGGTCAGACGAGCACGGCAGCGTTCTTTATGGTTTTCTGCTGTCCTTCGGAAGCGTGCTGATGGCTATGGCCGGCGTGTCGCTCTTTAACGTGGCGCTGATCTCGACGGGCATACTGGGGGACACCGGTCGCAGCCTTGCCATCGGGATCAATACCGCGATTTTGATGTTTGCCGTCGCCCGCTGGCTGGGAGGACGGCTTTTTCCACAGCGCGGGTCCATTCCTTCGCCGCTGATACTGGACGAACGTCAGAAAGCGCGTGCCCGGACCGCTTCGACTTCGGTCGGCCTGCTGACCGGCTTGCTGGTGATTCTTGGTATCCTGAACCTGACGGTCAATTTCGGCACGGCCAAGCTTGGCGTTCTGGCACTTCCGGTGATGATCCTGCTTGGGTTGTCCATGTTCCGTCTGGGCGGTCTGATCCATGCGGGCGGCCAATCTGTCGAAGGATCGGAAACGCATTTTGCCGACCGGGTCGAACGTCTGCTGGGCCGTGCGGTCCAACTCGTGGCTATCGTTGGGTCGATCGCGGCGGTCATCGGATTCCAGAATCTGGCAGGCGGGCTTCTGGTGCCGACGGCAATTTCACTTGGATTTCTGGCTTTCCTCGCCAGCCTCCATTTTGCGCTGCGCGCTGGATACGGATTGCTGCGCGGACTGGACAGCACCGGTGCCAAGCAGGCTCTGGCGCCGGTTCTGGCAACCTTTGTGCTGGCGCTTGGTTCGGTGCCTTTTCTGGCGCTGATCTGGGGGGCCCGAGGATCTGATCTAGGCGAGGCTTGGACCCGGTTCACGGAAGGCATTCCGCTAGGTGAAAGCTCGATCTCTCCCGGAGACTTGCTGACCTTCGCCGTCGTGTTCGCTATTGGCTATGGATTGACCCGGTTGGTGCAGGGCACGCTTCGGACCAGCGTGCTGCCCCGAACTTCGCTCGACAAGGGCGGGCGTAACGCCATTGTTTCGGGTCTTGGCTATCTTGGCGTTACAATCGCTGCAGTTGCCGGCATAACCGCCGCCGGTATCGACCTTTCGTCCTTTGCCATCATTATCGGTGCCCTTGGTGTGGGCATCGGTTTCGGCCTTCAGAACATCGTCAACAACTTCGTCTCGGGCATCATCCTTTTGATCGAACGCCCGATCAGCGAAGGTGATTGGGTCGAGGTCAACGGCAAGATGGGAATCGTCAAGGCGATCTCTGTCCGGTCGACCCGGATCGAGACGTTCGATCGAACCGATGTGATCGTGCCCAATGGCGATTTGATTTCGGGCACGGTTACGAACTGGACCCGCGGGGATTCGGTCGGTCGGATCATTGTGCCGGTTGGCGTGGCCTATGGCACGGATACTCGCAAGGTCGAAGGCATTCTGAGCGAGATCGCCCAAGCACATCCCATTGTTGCCTTGAACCCCCCGCCAGCCGTGGTCTTCCGGGGGTTCGGTGCGGACAGCATGGATTTCGAAATCCGCGCAATTCTCAGCGACATCAACTTTGGCCTCAGCGCGACATCGGACATCAATCACGAAATTGCCCGGCGATTTGCCGAAGAGGGTATCGAGATACCGTTTGCGCAGCGCGATGTCTGGCTAAGAAACCCGGAATCATTGACGCCTTCCAGTCAGGGACCGCGACCTCCGTCAGGCCCGCTTGACCCAGCTTTGGGCGCGCTTGATCCCGACGGCGACAGTGCATGAGGCTCCTTTTTCGCGAAGATGCCTATCGTCGCGAGGCGCCAGGACAAGTGCTAACCGTAAATGATCGGGGCGGCATCGAACTGGATTCCAGCCTTTTCTACCCCACCAGCGGCGGTCAGCCTGGTGACAGCGGGCGACTGGTTTGGGATGGCGGTGTCTGTGACATCGCGACTGCGGTCAAGGGCGAGGGCGACAGCGTCATTCTGGTGCCTGCCGAAGGCGGAGATCTGCCTGCCGTAGGCACCAATGTGACTCAACACATTGATTGGGATCGGCGGTCTGGACATATGGCCGTCCACACCGCGCTACATCTGTTGTCGGTTGTCATACCCTTGCCAGTGACCGGCGGTTCGATCTCGCAGGCCAAGGGTCGATTGGACTTTGACATGGTGGATCCACTTGAGGACAAAGACGCCCTGGGCGCGGCGCTTAATGCGCTGATTGCGCGGAACCTTGAAGTGACCGAGAGTTGGATTACCGAAGAAGAACTCGACGCAAACCCGGGATTGGTGAAGACCATGTCGGTGCAGCCGCCCAGAGGTGCCGGACAAATTCGACTGGTTCGAATTGGTGATGATGCCGAGCAGGTGGATCTGCAGCCCTGCGGTGGCACACATGTGGCTCGGACCGGAGAAATAGGGCTTGTGCGGTTAGGCAAGGTTGAAAAGAAGGGCGCGCGAAATCGCCGTGTTTATTTGCATCTGGCCGAAGCCGACCAAACACACGTGTGACCGGTCTAGCCAGATGAAGTGTCAACTTCCTCAAGGATATTGACCATGGCGCGCACTTCGGCCTCGCTGGTCTTGAATCGCCCACCTTTCGGATCAAAGTCCGAAAATGCCGGATCGCCGGTGACGGGCGCATTGCAGGCGGCATGAACCTCGGTTGCCCCCGTCGCTGAAATCACACGGCTGACATTTTGTGGCGTCAGGCCACACCCCGGCATTACCGACAGCGCACCACCTGCACGGCGCACCATTTCCGCGATCAGTTCAGTGCCATCCGGGGCCAAAGGCTTTGCGCCCGAGGTCAAAACGCGGTCAAAGCCCAGCAGGACTGCCTGATCCAATGCCACAAGTGGGTCTGGCACCACGTCGATCACCCGGTGCAGGGTGCGGCCCATTCCGGTTGCCTGTTCCGAGAGACGCGCGAGCAAGGCCATATCCAATGCCCCGCGCGCGTCCTGCACGCCAAGAACAACGCCCGCCAAACCGGCGGCGCGCGCGGCGTCGATGTCGGCCAGCATGATCGTCACCTCTTCAGGCGTGAAGTGGAACAGCCCGCTTCGGGGGCGGATCATGGCAAACGCCGGGTTATTGAGGCGCGCGGCTGCCGTCATCAACCCCACGGAAGGTGTCAGCCCGCCTTCCGAAAGTGCCGCGCAAAGCTCGATCCGACCAGCACCGGCACGTTCGGCTGCAAGTGCGCCCTCGATGGTGTCGACGCAGACTTCAAGCAGCATGTGTCATAGGGGCGACACCCCAGTGAGATCAGAAGAGATGCGGATAAAACTGCCAACGTCCTTTTGCGCATTACGCCCGATCACAGCGTCCGGCACGGTGGTCGCGGCCCGAAGCGCACGGCCAAGTTCAACACCAACGTCATTGACCAGCACCCGCACGGCGGTAACCAGATCAAGGTCGGCACCGGCAAGGGTGCCATCGCCCAAAGTCAGGCGACCGCCAGAGCGGTGGATTTTCCGTCCGCCCAGTTCAAAGTGTTTTTCTTCGGTTCCCGCGACGGCCATGGCATCGCTTACCAGAAAGATCTCGCCCGGACCGGTCTTGGCAGCCCAGGCGGTACGCATGACCTCGGGGTGGACATGGATGCCGTCGGCGATCAAACCCGACGAGACATCTCTCGACCCCAATACCGCACCGACGAGACCGGGTTCGCGGTTGCCAAGCTGGCTCATGGCGTTGAAGAGATGGGTTGCGCAATGCGCGCCGACGGCAATGTATTCGCGGCACATCTTGTAATCGGCGTCGGTGTGGCCAAGCGAAACGATCACACCTGCAGCCCTCAAGCTGGCGACCTGTTCTTTGGTCACACTCTCCGGTGCGACCGTAACCATAAGTGCGGGCAGCGATCTGGCCGCCTTCAGAAGGGCCTCAATATCGGTGTCGTCCATGGGCCGGATGTATGCCGCGTCATGGGCGCCTTTTCGCGCGATTGACAGATGTGGCCCTTCCAGGTGAAGCCCCGCCACGCCCGGCACGTTTTCGGCAACGGCCGTTTCGACGGCATCAATCGCTGCAAGGGTTTTTTCAGCAGTGTCTGTGATCAGAGTAGGTAACAACGCCACGGTACCAAGTGTCCGGTGGGCTGCAGAAATGCGCCTGATGGTATGAACAGACGGTTCATCGTTCAGCATGACACCGCCGCCACCATTGACTTGCAAGTCGGTGAAGCCAGGGCTGAGAATGTCGCCATTAAGGTCGACGCAGGCGGTGTCAGCATCCAGGTCGGTATCAGGAACGATGCGGTGCAGGTGCCCGTTCTTGAAAAGGGCCGCGTGGTTCTCATGCACCATGGACCCATCGAAGATTGGGCCTTTGACATATGCGGTGAGTGCTGGGCTCATACGGTTTCGGTGACCTTTTTCAGATGGCGCGGGGCGTCGGGGTCGATACCTGCGGTGGCCGCTATGCGTTCGACCATTGAATAGAACGAAACAATTGCGGCAATCGGGTCAGTGATCCAATGCCCTGTCCGCACCGACGGCAGACATTTGGCCTTTTCAGCCTTGTCGCTTGTGACGAAAACTCTTGCACCCATGCCCGAGAGGTTGTCGGCAACCTCAAGCAAAGCGTGCTCGGCAGGATCGGCGGCGGCGAAAGCGATGACCGGAAAAGCCTGTTCGACGATGGATACGGGTCCGTGCAGGACTTCGGCCGAGGAATAGCTTTCGGCGTGGATCTGACAGACCTCTTTGAACTTTAGCGCTGCCTCGTTTGAAATCGCCCAGGAGGGTCCGCGACCAAGTGTATAAAGCGATTTTCCTGTCGCCGCTGCGGCTGCCTCGGACCAATCGCAATCTTTCGCCTGATCCAGAAACTCCGGTAGAGTGTGGATGGCCCGAAGGATTTCTTCATCGCCCTTCAGTTCCGCAATCAGCCAGAGTCCGGTGACCAGCGACGTGACAAAAGTCTTCGTCGCGGCCACGCTTAACTCTGGCCCGGCGTGGATTGGCAGAATGGCGTGCGAGGCGTGAGCGAGGGGTGAGCCAGTGTCGTTCGTGATCGCGACCGTGAACGCCCCGGAGTCTGCAAGACCTTCGGTCATCCGCACAATGTCAGGGCTTTGCCCCGATTGTGAAACCGACAGACAAAGCATGTCCCGAGCTTGCAACCTTGCGCCGTAAACCGAAGCCACCGATGGTCCGACCGAGGCCATGGGCAGGCCAAGCTGCAGTTCGCTGGCGTACTTTAGGTACGTGCAGGCGTGGTCGGACGACCCACGTGCAACGGAAAGCAGCGAGCGGATGTTGATATTGCGAATGCGTTCTGCGGTTTCCTGGATTGCGTCGTTCCCGTCGCTCAGTAATCGGTCCACGGCTATCGGAATTTCGTTGATCTCTTGTCGCATCTTCGAGGCTTGTTCGGCCATTTTATCATGCCTTGTCAGTTAGATAACCGCAATTCCGCCACAAAGTCATAGGCGTCGCCGCGATAGATGGATCGGGTGAATTCGGCCACTCGGCCACTGTTGAGGTAAGACGTTCTTTGGATGCTGAGCCCTGCGGTGCCTTCGGCCACATTCAAAAGATCGGCTTCGGTCGGTTCGAGATTGATGGCCGAAATCTTCTGAACGGCCCGCACCGGACGCTGGCCGCCCTTGGCCAGGACATCATACAGTGATGTCGTCACCTCAAGCGGGTTGGGAAGTACATCCAAGGGAAGTGCTGCGCGCTCAAGGGCAAGTGGTCTGCCGCCCGCTTCGCGGAGCCGATAGATGCGAGCGACCTGGGCGTCAGCGGTAAGTCCGAGTGCCACGACTTCTTCCGGCGAGGGCATGAAGACGCCACGCTCCAACCACCTCGACGTGGTCTCCATACCGCGCCGGGCCATGTCTTCGGTGAATGATGTAAGATGGGACAGCGATTGTTCGACCCGGGGCTGGGCGTCGCAGACGAACGAACCCGAACCCTGGCGCTGTATGATGATCCCGTTCTTGACCAATTCGTGGATCGCCTTGCGCACAGTGACGCGTGACAGATCGGTCAACTCGGCAATCTCGCGCTCTGGCGGCAGCGAACTGTTGGGTGGCAAAAGGCCGGTTTCGATGCCTTCTTCCAAACGACGGCGAAGCTGGACATAGCGTGGGCCAGCCTCGCGACCGAACCAGCCCTCGGGTTTCAAGAATTCGTTCAGGGTCATGGTCGCACCTCGGCGGCGAATTGCCGGGCGAGCGCGATGGCTCCGTCCATCGGAGTGCCAAGAGGATCGGCCAACCTGTCTTTGATGTGGTCTGGCAGATAGGGTGCGTAACTGGGCGCGATACCGCCCGTCAGCGCGACGGGGGTGTCGCCGGTCCAGCCCAACTGGTCGAGTGTTGTTGCGAATGTCGTCGCAAGGTCTGCCATAAGATCAAGCACGATGGTGTCGCTGCTCTTTGCAAAGGGCATGATTGCCGGAGCAAGCGCGCCGAAATCAGCGGGCGTGGCGGTGGCGGCGAAGGCAACGATACCACTGGCGTCGCCAAATCGGTCGAGCATTGCCTGTGACATGGGGCTTTGAGCGCGAAGGCCGTCTTCGGCGTCAAGCGTTGCTGAAAGCGCCGAGCGGCCCATCCACATGGCCGATCCGACGTCTCCAAGTACGGGGCCCCAGCCACCGGCGAATCTGGATTGCTGAGGTGTCTGATTCGCAAAGAACGAACCGGTGCCGCAATGGATAACAGCGCCCGGAGAATCGCCAAGCGCGCCACGGACGGCCGCAACACGGTCTTCCTCGGCCCGAAGGTGGGCAAAGGGCAGAACGGTTTCCAGTTTCGCGGGAAGGGCAGGGCCCTTAATGCCGGCAAGGCTCATATAGGTCGGCACCTTGTAAAGCGCGTCAGCCGTGGTGCCTGCCTTTGCAGCAAGCGCCCCAAGCCCCTTGGTAATCATGGCGACTGCTCCGCTGAAGTCCGTCGAGACATTGGCGGATCCGGCTTCGATTTGCACATGATTCTGATCGCCTACCAAGGCGATGCGGCAACGGGTTCCGCCACCGTCAATGGCCAGAATGGATGTTTCCGCCAGTTGGGTCATGTAGATACCTTTATAATACCTATCAGCAGAAAGAAAGACCTGAATACGACCAAAAAGGCGAAAATCGCCAAAATTTGGACTGATGACAAAAATTGGTAGACAAGTGGTATTATAAAGGTATGATATTCGAAACGGGAAGGGGAATCACGTGTCGCATGTCACAACAGAAGGTCTGCACGATCAGGCGGTTGGACTCGACACGCGCTCTCCGACCGAGGTCGCGACACTTCTGGCATCTGCTCAGGTTGACGCCGCCCGCGCCGTATCCGGTGCCGGCGATGCGATTGCCGCCGGAGCAAAGGCGATGGCTGATGCGATCCGCAATGGCGGGTCGCTTTATTATACAGCCGCCGGGTCGTCGGGATTGATGGCGGCGGCGGATGCGATGGAACTGGGCGGAACTTTTGGAATCGAGGCCGACCGGATTCACATCGTCATGGCGGGCGGGTTGCCGACCTCGGCCGATATGCCCGGAGATACGGAGGACGCCGCTGACGAACTGCCCGCGGCTTTTGCGGACATGAGCGACCGCGATGCTATGATCGCGGTAACCGCCAGTGGCTCGACCCCTTTCACGATCAAGGCGGCATCCATGGCCCGTGCGAAGGGTGCGACCGTCATCGGAATCGCGAATAATGCGGGCGCGCCGCTGTTTGATCTTTCCCAACACCCTGTATTTTTGGCGACACCGCCTGAAATCTTGTCGGGTTCCACAAGGATGGGGGCCGGGACGGCGCAAAAGATTGCGTTGAACATGATGTCGACTTTGATGGCGATGGATTTAGGCCATGTTCATGACGGCATGATGGTCAACTTGCGTGCCGACAATCAGAAATTGCGGGAAAGGGCGCGTCGCATGGTATGTTTGATTGCGGATGTGTCTGACGATCGGGCCGCCCGTGCGCTTGGCGAAGCCGACGGGGCCGTAAAGACCGCCGTTTTGATTGCAGCCGGGGCGGATGCTGCGGCGGCCATGATGGAATTGAAGAATAGCGGCGGGCACCTGCGTCCGGCGCTTGAGAATGTTCGGGCCAGAGCCCGGGTGTCACAATAAAACCTAAGGGAGAAAGCTGAAATGCACATGAAAACAATGAGTATCGCGCTGGCAGGCGCCATTCTGGCGACCGGGGCCGCGGCGCAAGAGATCACCATCGAAAGCTGGCGGAACGACGACCTGGCGCTTTGGCAGGAAAAGATCATTCCCGCGTTTGAGGCGGCGCATCCCGGCATCACGGTCAACTTTTCGCCAACTGCGCCGGCTGAATACAACGCAGTCTTGAATTCAAAGCTTGAAGCTGGCAGCGCGGGCGACCTTATCACCTGTCGTCCGTTCGACGCTTCTCTGGCCCTTTATGATGCGGGCCATCTGACAGATCTTGACGACATGGAAGCCATGTCCAATTTCTCGGACGTGGCCAAATCCGCTTGGCAGACCGACGACGGCTCGGCCAGCTTTTGCGTGCCGATGGCGTCTGTGATTCACGGGTTCATTTACAACGCAGATGCGTTTGCCGAACTGGGGATCGAAGTTCCAAGTACAGAAGCAGAGTTCTTTGCCGCGCTCGACAAGATCAAGGAAGATGGCACCTATATCCCGATGGCCATGGGCACCAACGACCAGTGGGAAGCGGCGACGATGGGTTATAACAACATCGGGCCGAACTATTGGAAGGGCGAAGAAGGCCGTCGTGCGCTGATCGCCGGTGAACAGAAGCTGACCGACGAGGCGTGGGTTGCTCCTTACGCAACGCTTGCCAAGTGGGCTGACTATCTGGGCGATGGCTATGAAGCTCAGACCTATCCCGACAGTCAGAACCTGTTCACGCTTGGTCGTGCGGCGGTATATCCGGCTGGTTCGTGGGAGATTAGCGGATTTAACGCGCAGGCTGACTTTGCCATGGGGGCTTTCAAGCCGCCGGTGCAAAATGCAGGCGACACCTGCTATATCTCGGATCACACCGACATCGGTCTTGGCATGAACGCCGCATCCGCCAACCCCGAGGCCGCAAGGACGTTCCTGGCTTGGGTTGGGTCGCCTGAATTCGCCTCGATCTTTGGCAATGCGCTGCCAGGCTTTTTCCCGCTGTCGAACACGCCTGTAGAACTGGAAGATCCGCTGGCGAAAGAGTTCATCGGCTGGCGTGGTGAGTGTGAAAGCACCATCCGGTCGACCTATCAAATCCTGTCGCGTGGCACGCCGAACCTTGAAAACGACACCTGGGGCGCATCGGTCGCTGCGATCAAAGGCACCGAAAGCCCGGCTGATCTGGGCGCCAAGCTTCAGGAAGGTTTGGCCAGTTGGTACGCACCGCAGCAGTAACACCTCCCTGTTACGCTGCCTGCCCGGGCGACCACTCGCCCGGGCACCAAAACCCCGAGGGTCCCCATGTCTAGAATTCGTTGGCATATCGTGGTGTTTCTGGCACCCGCCGTGATCGTCTACACGGCCGTCATGATCTTCCCCTTGTTCAACACGCTGAGGCTGGCGCTTTACAGCAGAGTTGACCAAGAGCGGATATTCGTCGGTCTTCAGAACTTTCAGTCGCTGTTCGGCGATCCGATCTGGTCCGATCAGTTCTGGAACGCCCTTGGCAACAATTTCTGGTTCTTCATCATCCACATGCTGGTGCAAAACCCGATCGGCATTGCCCTGGCTGCCATCCTAAGCCACCCGCGCCTGCGGTTTGCAGCGCTTTACCGGTCGGCGATCTTCATTCCCACGATCCTGTCATTCGTTATCGTCGGCTTTGCCTGGAAACTGATCCTGTCCCCGATCTGGGGCATTGCGCCCTCGATGCTGGATTTCGTCGGGTTGAAGTCACTTTACGCGCCCTGGCTGGGCAAGGAAGAATACGCACTGACCACGCTGGCCCTGGTGTCAGTCTGGCAGTTCGTCGGTATCCCGATGATGTTGATCTATGCTGCACTCCTGTCGATTCCCGAAGAAATTCTGGAAGCGGGCGAAATCGACGGGATCACCGGCGCCTCGTCCTTCTGGAAAATCAAGCTGCCGCTCATCCTGCCGTCGATCGGAATTATCTCGATCCTGACCTTCGTGGGCAACTTCAACGCCTTCGACCTGATCTATGCCGCCCAAGGGGCTTTGGCCGGGCCTGACTTCAGCACGGATATCCTTGGCACGTTCATGTATCGGACCTTCTTTGGGTTCCAACTGCAACTGGGCGACCCGCACATGGGGTCCGCCATCGCAAGTGCGATGTTCGCGATCATTCTGGTGGGCGTCTGCATCTATCTCTTCGGCATCCAAACCCGCATGCGGAGGTATCAGCTATGAACCAGGCACGTTCGAACCCGGCCAATGTGGGGCTGATGCACGGAGCCTTGATCCTATACACGCTGATCGCGCTGTTTCCGGTCTTCGTGATCCTGATCAACAGCTTCAAAACCCGCAAGGCGATCTTTCGCGAACCTTTGGCGCTGCCCGATTCCGACAGCTTTTCGATGATCGGGTATCAGACTGTTTTCAAGCAGGGGGACTTCTTCCTCTATGTCCAGAACTCGTTGATCGTCACGGTGGCCTCGCTGTTCTTCATCCTTCTGTTCGGTGCGATGGCGGCCTTTGCCCTCAGCGAATACCGGTTCCGGGGCAACCTTTGGATGGGTCTCTATCTGGCCCTTGGCATCATGATCCCGATCCGGATTGGCACGGTGGCCATTCTTGAGATGATGGTGGCAACGGGCTTGGTGAATTCGCTTTGGGCGTTGATCCTGGTTTACACGGCGCAAGGGCTGCCGCTGGCCGTGTTCATCCTGTCCGAATTCATGCGACAGGTATCGGACGATCTGAAAAACGCGGGTCGGATCGACGGGCTGTCTGAGTACACGATCTTTTTCCGCCTCGTGCTGCCCTTGGTGCGCCCGGCGATGGCCACGGTCGCTGTGTTCAACATGATCCCGATCTGGAACGACCTCTGGTT
>JABDJO010000023.1 GCA_013002465.1 Silicimonas sp.
CCCGGTCCGTTTGATCAATTCGACACTGGCCGCTGCGGTGCAAGGTGCCAGAGCGACATCCGAATAGACGATGTTCCCGATGGATGCCGGGTTCATCCCTTCGACATCCTTCAAGGGATGAATTGCAGATTGAAGGGACCTGACATTGATATGATCTGGCACAGGTCGTTGCAGGATTATCCCCAACACTCCCGGATCGTCATTCATCTCGACGATTTTTCCCTTTGCCTCGTCCTGCGATATCGTGGCGTCCCAGACCTGTTGCTTGAACGGCAAGCCAACTCTTTCCGCGGCCCGAGCCTGGTTGCGGATATAGATATCGACCTCCGGTATGTCTCCGATCGAAATGGAAACCAGACCACACAACACGTCATTGTCCTGTAGATAACCTTTGCAAGACGCCAAAATTTCGGAAGCAACTGATTTGCCGTCGATCAGTCTGTGATCTGCCATGTGCGCTTCCGATTCAGTCCGTAACTCGTTGGAATCCGTATGACATTCGTGCTTTGCGTCGGCAAGATGTCCACTGCAGAATGTTGCTGGTCAAGAACGGAGCCATTTTCGCTGTGGCGCAATGCAATCGGCTAATGTGCGCTCGATCACGCTCCAACTTGAACTCCGCATTCGATCCACGGCGCAACATCGCTTTTTTCACCACGCGACCGATCGTCCATCCAGTCTGACGGGCGTCGGGCATTCGCCACGTGCCATTCAAGCGTAAATCGTGGATCGGTGGATACCAGTCTGGGAACGTCACTGGAATTGGTGGCACATCACCGACGTCTGCCTTCGGTCATCGTGGGAAATCTGCGCGATGCCTGGTGCGGCAAGGTCATGCGGCAGGTCAATCCAGCACCTTGATCCTGGTCAAGTTGCGCGCGCGCGAACCGTGCAACCTTTGGGCAACGGGAAAAGGAGGGCCATGATGGAAGACCTAATCGAACTCGGGCGGGCATTCGTACAAGCGATGCAGGATCGCCACGGGGTTGCGCATGTCGATGACATTTATGCCGAAGACGCCGAGTCGGTAGAGGCTGTTGTGCCGCCCGGGCGCGATGTTCGGATCGCCAAGGGCCGAGGCGCGATCAAGGCGAAACGAGAGGATTGGGCGGCAACACACGAAATCCAAAAGCTGGTCGCCGACGGGCCCTTTGTCCATCCACCCAACCGGTTCGCGGTGAACTTCGAGGCCGAGGTGACACAGAAAGCCACCGGTCGGCAGATGACCCTGCGCGAGATCGCAGTTTATACGGTCGAGGAAGGCAAGATCTCCCGCGAAGAATTCTTCATGCTGCCAAAATAAGCGGCGAACAACAGCAATGGTGCATTTCTGGCGCGACGCAGCCGCCTAAAAATTCTGCAATGACCAATTGTATTTAGGTCTATCTGCACCTACCGTCACGGGCGGAAGCCGTAGCAATAGTTCACGGTGGCACCCGTATGAAGTCCAGATCGCTCCCTGCCCTGCTGACAGCACTCGCGCTTTCGTTTTCGGTGTATCTGATTCCGATTTACAATCTGCATGCAGGTTGGCAGCTGCTTGGGGTGGTTCTTTTCAGCGGTACAGGCGCCTCGCCATTGTCGGTCGCCTGGATTGCTGCGGCACTGCTGATACAGGGCCTTGCGTTCGTTTTTCTTTTCTGGGTGATCCGCCGGTTTCGATGGTCCAGGCTTGCTGCGTTGGTTGCCGCGGCTCCTGTTTTTGTCATCGTCGCAAATTATGGCCTGCTTTACGCAATTCCGCTTTTTGTGCTGGTCGAAAATGATGCTTCGCCGGAGTTCGGAAAACTGGAGTTGGTCTGCAGCGTCGACAATGCAGCCATCGCGCAGGTACGCGCTGGATCGGATTTGGGGCTCGTGCGCGCCGGCGAGGTCAGGTTGATTGACACCCACCAAATGACGCTGTCGATCCTGAATATGCCGGGATGCATGGTGACCAGCCAAGGCGCACCGGACCTTGGGTTAACCGTTGATGCCGTCGCGCCGGGCGGGCATCTGCTGCATCGAAGCAAAAACGGCGAGCTTCGATATTTCAATCTGGAGACCGGGGCATCAAGGCCGCTTGACGCACCAAACGGGGCGTCGAACTGGAGCCCCATACTGTCGGATGATGGAGTCGTTCTGGCTTGGCTTGAGCGTGTTCGCTTGCAAGGCAGTCCCCACTCGCATCGTATTCGCACTCGGAACCTTAGCGATGGAACCGAACAGACGATCAACCTCGATTTCACCGCGCGCGATCAATTGGAACTGATTGGCGCAAGCCTAGTGGACGGTCCGTTTACCATCGCGAAGTTCAGAAACGAGTTTTTTCGCGTTGACCGGAACGGCGACATCGTTCGTGGGCCGATATCGCCCGAACACCTCTATGATGCCCGCTGGGGGTTTCAGTGGTTGGAAAACGGATGGGTTGGGTGGGATGGTTATCGAAGTGAGGGCCGCTATTACATTGCGTGGGCCACACCGGCGGGTCGGAAAGCCTTTCCCATTCCTCGCGGTCGTGGATTGGATTCCGTGAGCATCGCACGGGACGGAAGCGTGATTGCGGCCGCCTATTCAAGCAATATTTCCATTGGAAACGTTGAAGGCGCAATCGTACTGGTTCGAACCTCGGACGGTGAAGAGATTTTTCGTCAAAAACTTCCGAGATTTTCGCGAACAAACCTGGCTTTCATCGGTGATCGGCATCTTGCCATTTCAAGAACCGAGTCCAATCAGGCCCTGGTTGACGTGTATCGCATTCCGCATTCCGGCGAATGATCCACGCCGTTTTAATGCCGCGCGTCGTCGCGAGCCCTGTTGATCAGAGTGGCCGGTTCTGGGCCCAATAGCCCCTTCATCGACTTCCATGCGGATTGCCGTCAGCGAACACTCGAAATAGTTCGTGTGGTCTTGCGAAGTTTGGAATTCTCGGTGCGACCCTGCAGGTGCGCCGCCATCTTCTGCTTTTGCTTCTTGGTCTTCTTTTTGTTCAGAATACTTGCAAGAGTGGTCAACTTTTGAAGCATTGGTCGCACCTCGTGAATCGCCCCGTCCCAATTGATGACGACAATGCGGCGGAATTATGGCGTCACTCCTAAACCGGCTGCCTGCGCAACAACGCGATTCCAACAATTTGATATGTCGAGTTGTCGGCTGCGGAGCAGGATTTTCTGATCCCCCACATGTGTGGCTTTGACATTTGTCAATTCCAAGCGCGCGTCCGGATGTAAGGGGATAGGTGTCTGTAGGGGAGGAAACCATCATGAGAAGAACACTTTTTTCAGCCCTTTTGATCGTTGTGGCGTCGGTTCAATCTGGCGCGTCAGAGGAGATGACATTCGGTCAAGTTGAATACATGAACTCTTGTGCGCAGTGCCATGGCGCCGATGGGAAAGGCGGCGGCCCAATGGCAGGTTACCTGAGCGGGTCGTTACCCGACCTGACCCAGCTTCAGAATGGCAATGGCGGAATCTTCCCGGTCAGCAGCATCTACCAAATGATCGAGGGTGCTGGCACAATGGGACCGCATGGATCTCGTGAGATGCCAGCTTGGGGCAATCGCTATTCAGTCGCGGCTGATGACCAGATATCGTTCGATTTAGGGGTTAGTCGGGAAACATACGTCAAGACTCGCATTCTTGCGCTTGTCGAGTATCTGGCTTTCATCCAAGAGCAGTAACATCGGCATTTGCACTGGTTGATTTTTGTCGCCTTCGTGTTGAACAAGTACAGCAAACGAAGGCGGCTAAATCTGTGCTTTCAGTCGTCGTCCGTTCCCCTCGACTTTCGTTCATATTGGAGGGTAAAACCTAGTCTTTCGCGGGTATGACATCGCAGGCGTCCTGGAACTGCCAATCCAACAGATCGTAGATGTGCCGGTTTGCGCGGTAGGAAGCAGGCCGCCATGAAATCCGAACGGTCTGACGATACTGCGCACGGGCCCTTGAAATGTCACATACACATTCGTAATTAGGAATATGTATTTGCGAAAGGAGACTGGACATGTCACTTGATCGAAGCGTTCTGGCATTTGCCGGGGCAATGGTGTTGCTGTCGGTGGTTCTGACTTACTGGGTGTCGCCACTTTTCATTTGGTTCACGGTCTTTATCGGCCTGAACCTGCTGCAATCGGCGTTCACCGGGTTTTGCCCGGCTGCCGCCTTCTTCCGCTGGCTTGGGATCAAACCGGGCACAGCTTTCTAAAGGGGTCGTCCAATGCGCAGGTTCGTATTGCCGCTGGTAATTTTGCTGGCTCCGACATTGGCCGGGGCTGAAAACCTGACGGTCGCACCCGAAACGGTGACCGAGTGGAAAGCGGTCTATGGCCGGATCGAGACGAAGGAAACCGTGCCTGCGCGCGCCCGGCTTGGCGGATTGGTGGCAGATCTGCTGGTCAGCGAAGGCGATCTAGTCGAAGCGGGACAACGCATCGCGATGGTGCGCGACGACAAGATAGATTTTCAGATCGCGGCAACTGAAGCCCGTGTCGAAGCGTTGCAGTCCCAACTTGCAACGGCCGAAAGCGAGCTTGAACGGGGCGAAGCCCTGAAGGAACGCGGTGTCATCACGACCCAAAGGTTGGACCAGTTGCGCACGTCGGTTGATGTCTTGCAGGGCCAGATCAATTCGATCGCCGCTGAGCGCGACGTGTTGACCCAGCGGGCGGCCGAAGGCGAAGTTCTTGCCCCCGACGCGGGGCGGGTTTTGACCGTTCCCGTCACGCCCGGCGCCGTCATTCTGGCCGGAGAGCCCGTGGCGACCATCGGAAGCGGTGGCTTCTTTCTGCGGCTGGCCATTCCAGAGCGACACGCGGGCGCGATGGTTGAAGGCACGGCCTTGCGTATTGCGGCCAATGGTCAGGATCTGGAAGGCCGGATCGCAAAAGTCTATCCGCAGATCGAAAACGGACGGGTCGTGGCAGATGTCGAGCTTCCTGGAATCGACACGGCCTTCGTGAATGCCCGTGTGCTGGTTGAATTGCCAATTGGCGAGCGCAGCGCGATCCTTGTGCCCGAGGCGGCCGTCGATACGCGTTCGGGCCTTGATTTCGTGGCTGTCCAGCAAGCCGAGCATGCGGTCGAACGGGCTGTGATGTTGGGTGATCGGATCGCCCGGGACGGCGAGTCCTATGTCGAGGTTCTGACCGGATTGAACTCCGGAGACGTGGTTGTTGTGCCGTGACACCCTCCGAACCTCCCCTTGGTATCGCCGGGGTTCTGACGCGCGGTTTCATCACCTCGCCGCTGACACCCTTGTTCCTTCTGGCCGCCATCGTGTTCGGCACGGTCGCGCTTTTGTCGCTTCCGCGCGAGGAAGAACCGCAGATTTCGGTGCCGATGGTGGATATCCAGGTGCGTGCCGATGGATTGCTTGCGCAAGATGCCGTCAAGCTGATTACCGAACCGCTTGAGACCATCGTCAAGGGGATCAACGGGGTCGAACACGTCTATTCCCAAACGTCGGACGATCAGGTGCTTGTGACGGCGCGCTTTGTTGTGGGCACGTCGTCGGATGCGGCCGTTTTGCGGGTGCATGACAAGGTACGCGCCAACTTCGACAGTATCCCGGTGGGCGTGCCGGAACCCCTGATTGTCGGACGCGGAATTGACGATGTTGCGATCCTGACGTTGACGTTGTCGCCTGTGCCGGAGGCCGCGGGGCGGATCACGCCGAACGATCTGACGCGCGTTGCGCGCGAATTAAGGTCCGAGATCGCCAAGATCTCCGATGTCGGCTTGACTTATCTGGTGGGCGAGACACCCGAGGTTTTGCGCATTGCGCCTGACCCGGACCGGCTGGCGCTGAACGGCATCACCCTACAACAACTGGCGGGCAAGGTCGTGGGCGCCAACACTGCCTTTCCAACCGGATGGGTGCGTGACGGTGGCGACCAGATCGGGTTGGTGGCCGGCGAGACGTTGCATGCGCCCGAGGACATCGGGAACCTTGTCTTGACCGCGCGCGATGGCCGCCCGGTTTACGTGCGCGATGTGGCCGACGTGGAATATGCCTCGGATGGCACCGATGTGCTGGTGTCGACCGTGACCCATGGCGAAGACGGGTTGCGGCGTGTGCCGTCGGTGACCTTGGCGATTGCCAAGCGCGCGGGGTCAAACGCCGTTCTTGTGGCCGAAGCGATCCTGCACAAGGTTCACGCGCTGGAAGGCACACTGATCCCCGAAGACATGACTATCGAGGTCACACGCGACTATGGCGAAAGCGCCAATGAGAAAGCCAACGAACTGCTGTTTCACCTGGCATTGGCGACCGTGTCGATCATCGCGCTTGTCTGGCTGGCGATCGGGCGGCGCGAGGCTTTGGTCGTTGCCATCGTGATCCCGGTGACGATCCTACTGACGCTTTTTGCGTCGAACCTGATGGGTTACACGCTGAACCGGGTGTCCTTGTTCGCACTGATCTTTTCCATCGGTATCCTTGTCGATGACGCCATCGTGGTGATCGAAAACATTGCCCGCCACTGGGGCATGGGTGATGGACGTGAACGCCGCGCCGCGGCCATCGACGCGGTGGCCGAGGTCGGCAATCCGACGATTGTCGCGACATTGACCGTGGTCGCCGCCCTTTTGCCGATGCTGTTCGTCTCGGGTTTGATGGGCCCTTACATGAGCCCGATCCCGGCCAACGCTTCGGCGGCAATGATTTTTTCGTTCTTCGTGGCGGTGACTGTGACGCCCTGGCTGATGCTGCGGTTTGCGGGCAAGGCACCTGCAGTGGCGCATGACGAGGCCGAACATGGCGGCGCATTGGGCCGCGCCTATACCGCGATTGCCCGCCCGATCCTTGCGACCAAGACGGCAAGCTGGGCGCTTTTGATCGGGGTGATGATCCTGACGATGGCATCGCTGGCACTGTTCTATACTCAGGATGTCACCGTGAAGCTTTTGCCGTTCGACAACAAATCCGAGCTTTCCGTGGTGATCGACTTGCCCGAGGGGTCGTCCATCGAAGCCACGGACGCCGTCGCGCAAGATGTGGCGCGGATTGCTTTGGAAAGCGAAGAGGTCCACTCGGTCCAGACCCACGCGGGCACGGCGGCGCCGTTCAATTTCAACGGGCTGGTGCGGCACACCTATTTCCGCGCAATGCCCGAGCAGGGCGATGTTGCGCTGAATCTGACACCGAAGCACGAACGCGACCGGACCAGCCATGAGATCGCGCTTGAACTTCGCGCGCGACTTGCCGCGCTTGATCTTCCCGAGGGTGGAAGCCTGAAGGTTGTCGAACCACCCCCGGGCCCGCCGGTTCTGGCCACGCTTCTGGCCGAGATCTATGGCCCCGATCCGGAAACCCGTCGTCAAGTGGCCGCCAAGGTGGAAGACGCGTTTCGCACCGTGCCTTTCATCGTGGACGTCGACAATTCCTATGGCACCCCTGCCCGCAAGCTGCGCGTTACCGTTTCGACCGACGATGCCGAGTTCTTCCGGGTTCAGGAAAAAGATGCGCTTGACACCGTTGCGATCCTGAACGGTGGCGCGACCATCGGATACTCGCACCGTGGCGAGGGCCGCCAGCCGATCCCGATCCGCGTGGAACGCCCCTTGGGCGAGCGAACAGTGGACGAAGAATTTTTGACAACGCCGATCCCCGCGAACCTGTTGCCCGGCGATCGCGGGATCGTGGAGTTGGGCGACGTGGTGCGTGTGTCGGAAGAACGCGCCTCTTACCCCGTCTTCCGCCACAACGGGCGCGCCGCTGAAATGGTCACCGCCGAATTGGCAGGCACCTTTGAGGCACCGCTTTACGGAATGCTGGCGGTGCAAGAGGCGCTTGATGCGCAAGACTGGGGCGATTTGCCCAAGCCAGTCATTTCGCTGCACGGTCAGCCCGAGGATGAAAGCCACCCAACCTTGCTTTGGGACGGCGAATGGGAGGTGACATGGGTCACGTTCCGCGACATGGGCGCGGCATTTGGCGTGGCGCTTTTGGGCATCTATATCCTGGTCGTTGCTCAGTTCGGCTCATTCAAGGTGCCGTTGGTGATCCTGACGCCGATCCCGCTGACCTTCATTGGGATCATGGGCGGGCATTGGCTGTTTAACGCACCCTTCTCTGCCACGTCGATGATCGGCTTTATCGCTTTGGCGGGGATCATCGTTCGGAACTCGATCCTTCTGGTCGATTTCATCCGACACGCGCCCGGCCTTGATCGGCCGCTGCAGGAGATTTTGATCGAAGCAGGCGCGATCCGGTTCAAACCGATCCTGCTGACCGCGCTTGCCGCGATGATCGGAGCCGCCGTGATCCTGACCGACCCGATCTTTCAGGGCCTCGCAATCTCGCTTTTGTTCGGGCTTGCGTCCTCGACCCTGTTGACGGTGCTGGTTATCCCTGCCGTTTACCGGGTGCTTCGGACCTAAGGACGACCTCTCATGTTCAACCGTCCGACGCCGCACAGCGTTGCATGGCTTCGATGACGTCCTTGTCACTGACCTGGGGGAAATAGCGATATGCGGTGCCAACAGACAGAAACAACTCGGGCTGGTGCAGACAAATGATTTCGTCGGCAAGCTGGGTCAGCGTCTTCAGGGTGTCAGATGGCGCAGTCGGCAGGGCAAGGATCACCCGCTTGGGTCCCATTTCGCACAATGCCTGAAGGCTGGCCTTGAGCGTGGCTCCGGTCGCCACACCATCATCGACGACGACAAGCGTCTTGCCAGCCAGATCGGGCCGCGCAAATCCTTTCAGATATTGTGCCTTGCGGCGTTCAATTTCCGGCAAAAGGTCTTGCCCCATCTTTCTGACCGTTTCTTCTGAAAGGCCCGCGCGTTTGGCCACCTGTTGATTGACGAAGACCTTGGCGGGCGCGCCATCGACGATTGCGCCTGCTGCGACTTCGGGTTGCCGAGGTACACCAATCTTGCGCACGAGCACCAGATCAAGCGGCAGGTGCCGCGCGTTGCAGATTTCCTCGGCCACAGGGACACCGCCGCGCGGCAAGGCGATCACGACGGTGGTTGCGGGATCGAGTTCTGGCAAAGCCGCCGCCAACTGCCGACCTGCGTCGCGTCTGTCGTTGAATGGCTGACCTCGCAGCATCGTGGTACCCTTCCTGGTGCAACGAAAACGTTTGGAAAGAGAGTAGCCAACGGTGGACTGGTGTAATTGATGCTGCTCAAGGCCAACGCAGAACGGCGTGTTCTATATCATTTTCACCAAAGCGTCGTTGCCTGGTCTTGAATTCAAATGCGTAGAAAAATGGATGGGCCTTTCGTTTCCGGCTTTCGCAGGGCGTTCGGCATGTCGGGCAAAACGCCCTGAAATGATCCTTGTCAATGCGGGCGCGGTTCAATCGGTGTATTATGGTGTTAGCACGATAAGGAAAGTACAACTCAATGAGCAATGCCAGGAAATCCAGAACCAAGGCCGATGCGGCTCAACCGAAGGACCTTGGAGCGTTAATGGGGCCGCAAGCCGCCCACTTTTTGCGGGCACAGTCCGAGATCGCCAGCGAGATCGAGAAATTCACGTCGCGTTGGATCGAGCGGCGGACTGAGGTGCTGCAAACCGCTTTGAAGACGACCGGACAAATGCGGCAACCGGAAGCGGGACTAACGATGGCTCCGGCCATTATGCAGGACTTCTACCAGTCATCAGTTCAATGCTTGGCAGAAGACGCCGGCGATTGGATTGCCTTGTGCGGCACTTGTGCAGGCATCGTCACGGCAGGCGAAATCGAGGCCGGAGGCGAACTGGCGAAAACGGCCGGACTGACCAACAAACCCGGCAAACTGCCAACCCGTATTCCGGTCTAGACCTCGGGCGGGTGAATTTGCGCCATTGTTCCCCGGTTGCAAGCCAAAGGAGCAAGTACGGCAGATCAAGCGACTGTCCGGCGTCGAAATCATGGTGTTCCTGACCGCTTTGAAGCTTTCCGGAGCGCCTGATCACGAATCACACTGCCAGCTGCCGATCGAGCGGATTGGGAAAAAACGCCGAAAATCGAGCAGGCCGCCGTATTCGCCGAACCTGCTGTAATTCGCAGCTAACTATCTGACAGTGAGTTAGTTTTCCGCATGGGCGGCTGACTGCCGATCCTTTGATTTCGCTCAATTTTCCTTGATCCACGTCCGATATCTTCTGAAAATGGGTCAAGCACGCAGCCCGGACATGGCGTGCTGCGCGCGCTTTTTGGGTGGAGAGGTGCGAAGATGTGGCAATTACTGCTGGATCAGATACTGAAAAAAATGTTCGCAGAGGGCTCGCTTAACGCGGAAATGCCCGACGGCAGCATCCGCCATTACGGAGATGGAAGCGGTAACCCGGTCTCGGTGTCGCTGAAGGACGAGAAGACCGCGAAGGCCTTGGTCCTCTATCCGGATCTGGCGCTTGGCGAGGCTTATATGTCGGGCGGATTGGTGATCGAGGATGACGATATCGACGGGCTGATCGCATTGGCCGTGAGGAATATCGACCATCTGCGAAACATTTGGTGGATGCGCCCGCCGCACAGGTTGAGGGCGGCGCTGCGCCGGTTCTCGCAAAACAACATCGCACCTCGCGCGCAGCGGAACGTCGCGCATCATTACGATCTGTCAGGCGAACTCTATGACTTGTTTCTGGACGCGGACCGGCAATATTCCTGCGCTTATTTCCAGCACCCGGAAGACACGCTTGAACAAGCCCAGGCGCAGAAGAAAGACCTCATTGCCCGTAAACTTCTGCTTGAGCCCGGAATGCGCGTGCTGGATATCGGATGCGGCTGGGGCGGTATGGCGCTGGAACTGGCGCGCAATCATGGAGTTCGCGTGCTTGGTGTCACCCTGTCTCGTGAGCAGCTTCAAGTGGCCAGAGAAAGAGCAGCGCAAGAAGGTCTGAGCGACCGGGTCGATTTCCGGCTTTGCGATTACCGCGATCTTGACGGCAGCTTCGACAGGATCGTTTCCGTCGGCATGTTCGAACACGTCGGCCTGCCGCATTTTGACACCTACTTTCAGACTTTGCGCGACAGGTTGGAACCTGACGGCGTGGCCCTGCTGCACACCATCGGCTGGACCGCAGAACCGCAGGCCACAAACCCCTGGATTGCAAAGTACATTTTCCCCGGCGGCTATGTCCCGACGATGTCCGAGACCATGACATCCATTGAAAAGGCCCGACTTTGGGCGGCCGACGTAGAAATTTGGCGGCTGCATTATGCCCATACGCTTCGCCACTGGCGCGACAGGTTCGAGGCACGTCAGCGCGAGGTGCGCGACCTTTACGACGAAAGGTTTGTGCGGATGTGGCGGTTCTATCTTGCGGCCTGCGAACAGACCTTCCGCCACGGGCGGCAAGCGGTTTTTCAGTTCCAGCTTTCCCGCAAAGTGGACGCGGTGCCATTGACCCGCGACTATCTTTATGTGCCGGAACCCGAAACGGCCGCGCTTAGTGCCGCCGAATAGAAGGCGACTGAATTCGTAAGCCATAGCAATCCGAGTTCGCCGACCCGCGCGATATGCTGTCGTTATGCCCGGCCAGGACAGGCCGTGGGGCGATTGACATCGCTCAGCCCTGCCCCCTTTCTATGTCATAGCTTTGACCCCCAACGACAGTCAGCGAGGCACCACGAATGGAAATGCCACTGAGTACGAAATTGAGAAATTCCCGGGACACTGCGAACTTGCCGGACCCATGGCTGGCCGAACCGGGCACCGAGTCCTGGCTCGGGGCGCCGCTTACGGAATTTGCAAAGGAAGACGACCCCAAACCCTCGACGCCCGATATACCGCCGGAACCGACGCCACCCGCGCCTCCCGATACACCAGACGTTCCATTCGAACCGATCCCGGAACCCGAAACACCGCCCGACACCGAACCGACCCCGCCGGACACCCAACCCCCGGTTAAAGCTGCCGTGCCGCTTACAAAAGGCGCAAGGCCAACGCCACAGCGATAATTTGGGCTAGCAATGACGGGTCGCACCATAATCCTGGCCGGTTCAATGCCCGTGGATTTGCAGATACAACTATCGCCCGCACCAGCTTTCACGCGCGACGGGGCGGGTCGGATGACCGAGGTCATAAACCCGTATCAATTTGCATGCGTCGTGATGGGGACGCCGCGTCTCAGGAGACTAGCACGCGTACTGGAGCGGTTCGTCCACGTGATTGGCGGCCTCATTATCCCGATTGGCCAAGACAATGGGGATTGGGGCTGCTTCATTTTCGGGCGTCGAGGACAGGACTTCGCGCATCAGATCCCCCAGAAGCCCCGTAAATGCATAGAAGTCTATTTCATCCTCGAGCGCTTCAAGCTGATGGCTTGGAAGCAGGGCCATAGAGCGTTGAAGCGCCTGGATAGTGACATCCTGCGAAGAAATGCCATTGGCTGGTTGGGTATTTTTGCGGAAAGTTACATCATGCGTTGCTAGCATCGAACATACTCACTGTCTTACTCATTAACTGGCAGGATAACTGCAATCTGCCTGATCAAGACATTGATACAGCGGATTTTTGTCGAATCTTTGTCAAATTTGAGGCAAAATGCATTAGAATGTGCAGGGCTTGTGCGGATTTGAATCGAATTGCGCTGGAAAGGCCGCCGTAGGCATCGTGGTCTTGGCAGAGATGCGCAAGTTACCCAGAAACTGAGACCTTCGAGCGTTTTCGTCAGGCAGATGGTTGGCACCCAAGAGCCGGACCCGAACCGAATAATGCCGGTACCTGACCAGGCTTTATGGACTGGCATGGTCGATATCCGGACCAAGTTGCAGTCGCCCTTGAGGTTTGCCGTCCAAGGTCTATCCCGCCCCCTGAAGCCTGTTCCCAAACCTGTGGGTAGGAATGGCAAGACCCCGGGCGTTGGCGGACACCGGCGTTTTCGCTTGACCGTGTGCAGTTCCGGCGCAAGGAAGGCCACCAACATCCACAAAGACGATCTTTCCCATGGCGCTCGACCGTTCGAACTTGAGAGGCATTGCCTTTGCGATCACTGGCTTTGCAGTCTTTTCGACCCATGACACCCTAATAAAATACCTCGGCGGAAGCTATGCGCCGTTTCAGATCCTGTTTTTCAGCGTGCTTTTCAGTTTTCCGCTTGTGTCGCTCATGCTGATGCGCGACCCGCAGGAAGGCACGCTGAAACCGGTCAACCCGGGTTGGGTGGCGCTGCGGACCATCGCCGGTGTCGTGACCGGGGCTTCGGCTTTTTATGCCTTTTCCGTTCTGCCGTTGGCGCAGGTCTATACGTTCATCTTCGCCGCGCCCCTTCTGATCACCATCCTGTCGATCCCGATCCTGGGCGAAACCGTGGGGATGCACAGATGGGCCGCAGTCGCTTTGGGTCTGGTCGGGGTCATGGTGGTGTTGCGTCCAGGCTCCGAGACACTAAGCCTTGGACACTTCGCCGGCCTGACGGCGGCCTTCGGCAGTGCCGTTGTTTCAGTGGTCACACGGAAGATCGGGCGTCAGGAACGGGCCGCGGTGTTGATGCTGTATCCGATGATGGCAAATGTCATTCTGATGGGTGCTGCACTGCCTTTCGTTTATCAACCCGTGCTTGTGCAGGACCTCGGCATTCTGGCAATTGTCGCGACCTTTGGCTTTGCTGGGGGTCTATGCATCATCGCAGCCTATCGGAGTGCAGACGCCGCCATCATCGCCCCAATGCAATACTCCCAAATCATCTGGGGTGCCCTTTTCGGGTTCTGGTTTTTTTCCGAAACACCCGATCAGAACACCTTCTATGGGGCCTTGATCATCATTTCCGCGGGCCTTTATGTCGTTATCCGCGAAAGCCTTGGCGGTCGCTCGCAAAACACACCTGTATTGCGCACACGTTCCCGTACCGGCGCCGAAACATCCCCCAACATCGGAGCCGCCCTGCGCGCCGGCGAAACCGCACCCACAAAACGCGCGCCCCTTGCAAACGAGCCCAAAGCCGAGTAATTCGCCGATCTGGTCGGAGTGTAGCTCAGCCTGGTAGAGCACTGTCTTCGGGAGGCAGGGGTCGTGAGTTCGAATCTCGCCACTCCGACCAATGAAATCAGCACTCTACAAATGGCCCGCTGAGAACTTATCCTCCTTTCATCCTCCCAAATTCCGCTCAACTGGCGTAAATGGCCTTGTGACTTTTGGCGATGACACGCTGGCCGTGAGAAGTGAGCCGACCTAGCTTGGCGCTAGGACAGCCTTGGCAGCCGATGGCTACCAGTGGCGGGAACCGGTCGTTCTCTGCGACCGCGCGCCGGCAGGACAGTGACGATGGAAGTTGACATCAAATCATGCTATTGGGCTTCACTTCTTATCGGCGCAGTCGAGCAACCACTTTTCCAATGCTTCATGCGCTGGGAACTGGCTGGCACCTGAAGCAACCAGATAGTATGCAGCCGTCTGCCTTAGCGGATTTGGAAAAGGACAGGTCAAGCGACCGGCCAATATGTCATCTGCCAGAAACTCGCGTATTCCGAGCATCACGCCGGTACCCGCCAGTGCGGCTTGCACGACAACATTTGTATCCTCGACCTTTATGCCAACTGGGACCGAGTGATGTACGCCAGCAAGCGCGAACCAATCGGCCCATTCCTTGCCATCGTGATGATGCAGCAATGGTGCGTCCAGCAGATCGCCGGGTTGGTGTAAATCCAGTTCTCTGGCGAGATCAGGGGACAGGACCGGAACGAGGCTGACATCAAGAAGCTTCTGCGATTGCAAATTCGGCCAATCGCCATTGCCCCAGGCAATCGCAAGATCAAATTCGCGGGCGCGGCGCCAGATTTCAGTGGGCGAATTAATAAGTTGCAGGTCAATCTCCGGATGACGCGCCGCAAAATCTGGAAGGCGCGGGGCAAGCCAGCGTGACGCGATGATAGGCCCGGCGCCCAGGACGACTTGTTCGCGATCCGAGAATTGCAGCAGCTTTCGAAACGCCTGATCGATTTGTTCCATGGCAGGGCCAATATCCTCGGCGAACTGCATGCCCCTGGCGGTATGCTCCACTCCGGCGGGACTGCGGTTGAACAACCGTGCATTGGTTTGCGCCTCCAATGCTCGTATCTGATGGCTGACCGCAGTCGGGGTTACGCCAAGCTCGTTCGCAGCGCGTTGAAAACTAAGGTGCCGACTAACGGCATCGAAAGTACGGATTGCGGTGAGCGGTGGACGTGCGGACATGTGACCAAACTAGATGAATTTATTTCACTCAACAACATGCCAATTGTCATTTGATTATGGATCAATTGCGACTCATCATAACCAAAAGATGAATTCTATTTGCTGATTGAGGTGATGGCGCAGTCACGGCGGAAAGGAAGGCGACGTGCTTCTGTGGGAGAGCCCGCGCCAATGGGCCCAGTTTTTGGGTTCTCTGGCGGGCAATTCCGCCCGCTGAGCGAATCCGAAGTACAACTCGTCCATTCAACGGCGATCGAATTGCTGGAGACCCTTGGGCTGTCGCAGCCCCTAGCTTCGATGATTGATCTGGTCTGTATGGAAGGAGGAGAAATCTCAGCCGAAGGCAGGCTGCTCTTTCCGAAAGCGTTGATCGAAGACAGCATTTCGAATGCACGTCGCGACGTGGTGCTTTATTCCCGACGTCCCGGTTGGGACCTCGATCTATCCGGATCAAGGGTGCATTTCAGTACCGGCGGTGCTGCGCCTTCAATTCTGGGAAACGATGGAACCTACCGGGATTCGACAGTTCAGGATCTGCAAGATGCGGCTCGGGTGACGGACAACCTGGATCACATCCACCATTTCAGCAGGTCATTGGTCGCGCGGGACGTTCCGGATCAGCGAGGCCTTGACGTGAACACGGCCTATGCCTGCCTCAGCGGCACCGACAAGCACGTGTCAATGAGTATCAGCGATGCCAGCCATGTGCCGGAAATTGCCCAGATGTGCTATGCCATCGCAGGTGACGAGGCTGCATTTCGAGCGCGTCCGTTTATGACCATCATGGTCTGTCACGTCGTGCCTCCCATGCGGTTTGCGACCGAGGCTTGCGAAACGTTGGAAGCCGCGGTTCGGGCCGGGTTTCCGGTGCAGTTGATTTCAGCTGGACAGGCCGGGGCGACGTCGCCAGCCTCGATTGCCGGATCGCTTGTGCAGGCGGTTGCCGAAACGCTGGCCGGGTTAGCCTTTGTGCAGTTGATTGACCCGAACGTGCAAGCGGTATTCGCGCCAAAACCCCTTGTTGCAGATCTGCGCACAGGTGCCATGTGCGGCGGCGGCGGAGAGCAAGCGATATTGATGGCCGGAGCCGCCCAGATGGGCAGGTTCTACGATCTGCCGACCAGTTCGATTGCAGGGATCACGGACGCCAAGCTTCCCGATGCGCAGCACGGATATGAAAAAAGCCTGGCGGTTGCCCTTGCGGCGCAGGCGGGCGCGAACCTGGTGACCCAGGCCTGCGGGATGCAAGCCAGCCTGTTGGGCGTTTCTCTGGAAAGCTACGTTATCGACAACGACATGCTGGGCGCAATCATGCGGACAATCCGTGGCGTTGAAGTTACCGAAGAAAACCTTTCTGCCGAGGTCATCGCAAACGCAAGTTTGGGCGACGGCCACTATTTGGGTCACGCGGATACTCTCAACCGAATGAAGGCGGATTACATATATCCAGACATTGCAGATCGCCAATCACCGGCCGATTGGCAAGACTCCGGAGGATTGGATATCTATAGTCGCGCGCGGGCAAGGGTTCGGGACCTTCTGGCGAAAGACGCGCGTGAAATCATTCCGCAGCAGATCGACCGGAGCCTTAGGGAACGCTTCGACATCCTGCTTCCTGTCGCCAATTCAAGTTCACCATGACAGCGCTGCCGCATCTTTTTTCTCCGATCCGAATTGGCCCGATAGATATACCCAACAGGATTGTATCGACGGGTCATCACACGCATCTGGCCTCGGGCGCGCCGTCGCCAGAACTTATTGCCTACCACCAGGCTCGCGCGCGGGGCGGAACCGGACTGATTGTGACCGAGATCGTTTCGGTCCACGAAAGCGGCGCTTTATTTCCCAATCTCCTAACCGCGGACCCGGCCAACTTGTCGGCTTTTGCAGAGCTGGCGGATGCGGTAAAGGCCGAAGGATCACGAATTTTCGCACAGCTTTTCCATCCGGGCCGCGAGGTGATGTTCACAACCGATGGAATGGCGGCAGTGGCTTTCGCGCCCTCTGCCATCCCAAACGAACGCTTCCACGTCATGCCGCGCGAGATGCCCGCTGATCTGATTGCCGATATCATCAAGGGGTACGGTCGTGCCGCCGCATTTATGTCGGAAGCCGGCTATGACGGTGTGGAAATCGTTGCCAGCCACGGATACCTGCCCGCGCAATTTCTAAGCCCATTGGTCAATCGACGTGAGGATGATTGGGGTGGCGATACTGATCGCCGGATGCGATTTGCTCGCCACATTATCTCTGCCGTCCGTGGTGCGGCCCCCGATCTGGCGCTGGGGCTGCGATTGTCGGGCGATGACATGGATGGCACCGGTCTGGACTCCAACGACGTTCTTGAGATCGCGACGGCTCTTGCACCCGGTTTGGATTATCTTTCAGTCACTGCGGGGACCTCGGCCAGTTTGGGTGGTTCGGTACATATCACGCCGCCGATGGGGGTCGAACACGGTTATACCGCACCGCTGGCCAAGGCCATCCGATCGCAGATTGATACCCCCGTAATTGTGACCGGACGCATCAACCAGCCTCAGATCGCCGAGGGTATTCTTGCCGATGGTTCCGCAGATCTCTGTGGCATGACCCGTGCCCTGATCACCGACCCGGAGATGCCCAGAAAGTCCAGGGCGGGCGAGATTGATGCAATCCGCGCCTGCATTGGCTGCAATCAATCCTGTATTGGACGCGCGCATAAGGGCTTTGGGATTTCCTGCATCCAACGACCCGAGACCGGTCGCGAATTGCAGTTTGGCGCGCCGACGCTTGCAAGGACCAGAAAGAAAGTAATCGTCGTTGGTGGTGGCCCGGGTGGGATGAAAAGCGCCGCCGTCAGTGCCATGCGCGGCCATCAAACCGAACTGTGGGAAGCATCGCAGCATCTCGGTGGGCAGGCATTGCTGGCCCAGAAGCTTCCGGGGCGCGAGGAGTTTGGCGGGATCATAGACAACCTCGAACGTGAAATCCCACCGGGCGTGACAATGCGTCTGGGCACAAAAGCAACTGCGATAGCTCTTACTGAAGCCGAGCCGGATTGCATTGTGATTGCAACCGGCGCGACACCATTTGTTCCCGAATTTGAGCTGTCCGAAGTCGCGAACGTTGCCACTGCATGGGACGTGCTAACCGGCGCACCGACCCAAGGATCAGTCGTCATCGCGGATTGGAAGGCGGATTGGATCGGCATCGGTCTCGCTGAAAAACTGGCGCGCGACGGTGCTTCTGTTCGCCTATGCGTGAACGCGGCGATGGCCGGGGAAACGTTGCAGGTCTATACGCGAAATCATTATGTCGGTCGACTCTATCGCTTGGGGGTCACGATGAAGACGCATCTTCGCTTGTTCGGCGCGGACGCAGACACGGCTTATTTCCAGAATGTCCTCACCGGCGAGCCAGTGATCGAAGAAAATTGCGGGACATTGGTTTTGTCGCTTGGGCACCAGCCTTGCGATAACTTGAGAGACGAATTGGAAGATGCACCTTTTGCAGTGCATGTGATCGGCGACGCGTTGGCCGCGCGAACTGCAGAAGAAGCCATTTATGAAGGGATGAAGGTGGCATGGGCGATATGAGCGACAAGATCACAGGCGGTGAAGCCGTTTATCGCGTGCTGCGCGATCAGGGTGTGGAGACGGTGTTCGGTCTGCTCGGTGGGTCCATGCTTGAGCTATACGACGCCATGCTGGCAGGCGGCGACGTCAATTATGTAGGGGCCCGAGACGAACGGGCTGCAGGTCACATGGCCGATGCCCACGCGCGGATAACCGGCGGTCCTGGAATCGTCCTTGGGGCCCAGGCCGGCCCAGGCGTCGTCAACCTGGCGACCTCGGTTGCCGAGGCGCATTTGGCGTATTCTCCCCTAGTCGCGATCTGCGGTGCCATCACCCGCGCGGATTTGGGAAAGGATACCTTTCAGGAAATCGATCAGGTCGCGCTGTTCGCGCCGATCTCGAAAAAATCCGTGATGGTGACGGAACCCGAACGTTTGGCGCCGATGCTGAAAGATGCAATCCGGCTGGCGATGTCAGGGCGTCGTGGCCCGGTTGTGTTGCATGTACCCCGAGACCTGATGGCGGCGCAGGTTTCGCTCCCGGCGTCTGCGCCGATCCGGGTCGCGAGGGCCGGTGGGCCTTCAGCCGAAGACCTGGGCGCGATCAAGGATCTGATTTCAAAGGCTCAGCGCCCGGTGATCGTGGCAGGCGGCGGCTTCAAGTGGTCCGGCGAGACCGAGGTCCTTCGAAAACTGGCAGAGGCCCTCAACATCCCGGTCGTTGCCTCCACCGGACATGCGGATGTAATGCCGCATGGTCATCCAAACTTTGCTGGCCAGGGCGGGCCCCGCGGCAACGCCGTAGCCGCGCGGTTGACACGCGAAGCAGATCTTATCCTGGCCTTGGGCGCGCGGCTAGCATTCAATTCCACTTTCCTCAGCCATGATTATGTCTCGGCGACGGCCGATGTCGTCCAGGTCGACATCGAGGGCTCCAGCGCCGGGCGATATTTCCCGACCACAATCCCAATTCAGGCCGACGCGCCCGAGACGGCGAAAAGCCTGATGGATGCCAAGCCCGGTAATACCGGTGCATGGTTCGCTGCGTTCCGAAGTGACATGGATGCCCTGAATGCGGTACGTGAGACCGAGGCGCAATTGCCGGGTCGCCCCATGCATCCCCGCCGCGCGCTCGCCGAACTCAGAAAGGCACTGCCAAAGAATGCCATTGTCACGCTTGATACCGGTAATGCCTGCCTTCAAGCCGCCGACCGCCTGGCGCAATACCACTGCCCCGGGCTGATTACTCCGCTGGATTTCGGCCTTGTGGGTTTTGGATATGCTGCGGCCCTTGGCGCGCAGGCCGCATCACCGGATCGGCCCGTGATATCGGTCATTGGCGATGGAGGATTCGGCTTCACGATGACAGAGATCACAACAGCGGTAAGATACAATTTGCCCGTCGTCGCAGTAGTTCTGGATAATGGCGCCTGGGGTGCCGAAAAGGCTTACCAGATGGAATTCTTCGGTGGGCGGCTGCTCGGCGCCGAGATCGACTCTCCGGCATACGATGCAATTGCACGCGAATGTGGTGCCGTCGGCCACCACGTGACAGAACCGGAAGCGCTGGGCCCGGCGGTTGCAAACGCGCTGGCGTCAGGAAGGCCCGCCGTCATCCACGTTGAAATTGATCCCGCCGCGCTGAGCACATTGCGCAAGGACCTATTCAAAAACTAGCCCCTCGGTTTCGAGCGACAGCAAACAGCAGTATCCATGCGAATCCTGACCGGCGGAACCATGGTTCTTCGACCACATTTGAGCGCTGACATGGCAATCCCGTGGGCTCGCGGATGTACGCGCATTTTTGTTGACAGCCGATCAACTGCTCGGGCAGCATTTCCGAAATCGGAAAGAGAGAGCGGCCAATGCGGACGCAGTGGTGTAATGGAAATCTAGGGCGCCGGGCAACCGGCTGCGATCTCGTCGTCTGACGTGAACCCGGATATTGCCGCTTTGGCAATTACTTGCCCGAATATCGGGGTGCCTTCCAACGCTTCAGCTTTCGGTTTCCTAGCATGCACAACAAGAACGGGTTTCGCCTTGCCGTCGATATCGGCGGCACTTTTACTGATACCGTCCTGGTCGATGGACAGGGGCAGATTCTTGCCACCACAAAAACGCCGACAACCCCTGACAACCCTGCTCTCGGTGCGCTTGAGGGCGCTCGGCGGGTGCTGATGGGCGCCGGCGCGAACTGGCTGCAGATCGACGGTTTCATCCATGGGACAACGCTGGCCACCAATGCTTTGATCGAGCGGCGCGGTGCCATTGTGGCGACGGTGACGAATGAGGGGTTTCGCGATATTCTCGAGATCGCCTATGAGCGGCGCTACAGCCAGTATGACATCAATCTGGTCAAGCCCGATCTTATCGTACCGCGGTCGCGGGCCTTTACCATCGGCGGCCGGATGGATGCGCAAGGGCGGGAACTGCACCCACTTGATGAGGCCGCCGTGGCCGGATTGGTCGAGGCACTTGCGGCCTGTGGCGCCGGGGCGGTAGCGATCTGCCTGATGCATGCCTATGCCAACCCTGCACACGAGCTTAGGCTATCGGAGCTTCTGCAAGCGGCGCTTCCCGGCCTTGTGATCTCGCTTTCGCACCAAGTTAGTCCCGAGGCGCGTGAGTTCGACCGGCTATCGACCACGATTGCGAACGCCTATATTCAGCCGCAGATGGCCAGCTATCTGGCTGAATTTCAAGCACTCTTCACCGATGAGGGGCTGGATTGCCCAATCCTGATGATGACCGCGGGCGGTGGCATGACCACGATGGAAACCGCTGTGCGTCTGCCGATCCGACTGGTAGAGTCTGGTCCTGCTGGCGGTGCTATTCTGGCCGCACGCATTGCTGCCGAAACCGGCGAAGAAGAGGTGCTGAGCTTCGATATGGGAGGCACCACGGCCAAGTTGTGCCTGATTGATCGGTACCGCCCTCAGACCGCGCGCAAGTTTGAAATCGCGCGCGCCGCCCGGTTCATCAAGGGCTCGGGCATGCCGGTGCGCATTCCGGTGATCGAGATGATCGAGATCGGCGCTGGCGGCGGTTCGATCGCACGTGTGGACCGGCTGGGCCGCTTGCAGGTCGGGCCAGAGAGTGCGGGCAGCGAGCCCGGACCGGCGGCCTTTGCCAAGGGTGGAACGGCGCCCACGGTGACCGATGCCGATGTTATGCAGGGTTTGATCGAACCCGGCCGCTTTGCTGAAGGACGGCTTGAGATCGACATGGACGCGGCGCAAACAGCGCTTCTCAATGGTGTGGGTCACGCACTTGATCTTGATGCTGCAGAGGCGGCGCATGGGGTAAGTGAGATCGTCGATGAGAACATGGCGGGTGCGGGCCGGATGCACGCCGTGGAATCGGGCAAGGATCTGGGCGCGCGCCTGATGATCGCCTTTGGCGGCAACGGCCCGCTGCACGCAACCCGGGTCGCGCGACGCGCACAGGTGGATCGTATCCTGATTCCGCCCGATCCCGGTGTCGGTTCGGCGGTCGGGTTCCTTTTTGCGCCGGTGTCCTTTGAGATTATCCGTTCACGTTACGGGACTCTGGAGGCGCTTGATCTGACAGGACTGAATGCCTTTTTCGATGAAATGATCAAAGAGGCCCAGCCAGTGGTGCGGGCAGGAGCGCCAGAGGGCAACCTTGTGCAACGACGTCAGGCCTTCATGCGGTATCACGGACAGGGGCATGAAATAGAAATCTCGCTGCCGGATCGCGCGCTGGAAGACACTGACATCCCGCAGCTTCGCAAGGCGTTTGAAGAGGAATACAGCCGCCAGTTCAGCCGTGTCGTTCCGGGCATGACCATCGAGATACTGAACTGGGCGTTGGAAGTGTCGTCCGAGCCGTGCGCGTTGGAGCATTATTCCGAAACTCCGGCAAAACGGCGTGCCCGCAGCGACGAACACCGACGCGTTCTGTGCGATGTCACCGGTAAATGGTGCGAGGCGGAAATCCATGACCGCGCTGCACTCAGTCCCGGTGATGTCCTCGACGGTCCGGCCCTGATCATCGAGCCGCAGACTACCACATTTGTCAGTCGTGATTTTTCGGCCCAGGTTGATGGCAACAACAACATCTGGCTAGACCGCAGAACGGAGGGCGACCAATGAAGACGGCAGACACGCGCCTGCAGGTCATGTGGAACCGGCTTTTGGCCGTGGTCGAAGAACAGGGCCAGGCGCTGATCCGCGCGGCGTTCAGCCCCATCGTGCGCGAATGCGGAGATATCTCTGCCGGTATCTTCGATTTGCAGGGCCAGATGCTGGCGCAGGCCGTGACCGGAACGCCGGGGCACATCAACACTATGGCCGAGGCGGTCAAGACCCTGCGTGGCCGGTTTCAGCTTCAGGATATGAAGCCTGGTGATATCTATCTGACAAATGATCCCTGGATCGCCTCGGGTCACCTGAACGATTTCCTGTTGATGATGCCGGTATTCTACAAGGATCAAGTGGTTGGCTTTACGTCCTGCACCTCGCATCTGGTTGATCTGGGTGGGCTTGGCATGGGACCAGAGGGCGCGGACATCTATGATGAGGGTTTGCTCATCCCGCCCTGCAAGCTGATGGATCAGGGGGCGCTCAACACGCTGCTGATGGAGATTGTCAAAGCCAATTCGCGCGAACCCGTTGCCAACGAAGGCGATATCTACGCGCTTATCGCATGCTGCGAGACAGGGGCGGTGCGGCTCGCGGGCATGATGGAGGAATTTGGCATCGACCATCTTGACGCTCTGTCCGACTATATCATCGACACCTCCTATCATGGGACGGTTGACGCCATCGCCAAGCTGCCCAAGGGGACATGGCACAATGTGCTGAAGGTCGACGGGTATGAGCATGAGATCGAACTCCATGCGGCACTGACCATCGGCAAGGAAATCGTTGCGCTGGATTTTGACGGCACCTCGGGCCTGTCGAAAAAGGGCATCAACGTGCCGCTCAATTACGCCACCGCCTATTCGGTGTTTGCGCTTCGTTGCATTATCGGCCCGGACATCCCCAACAATGCCGGCTCGCTCGCGCCGTTTCAGGTTGCCGGGCCAAAGGATTGCATTCTGAACGCTCAACCGCCCGCGCCGGTGGCCATGCGTCACACGTTGGGGCAGATGACCCCCGATCTGGTCTATGGCTGCCTTTCCCAGGCTCTGCCGGATCTGGTTCCCGCCGAAGGGGCATCCTGCATGTACGACCTGCCGTTGCGCCATGCGCCTGAGGCCGTGTCACGCGGGGATGAGCAGTTTGCGCTTGAACTGGTGTTCAGCGGCGGCACGGGCGCGCGGCCCGGTCTGGACGGGCTTTCGGCCACGGCTTTTCCTTCGGGCGTCTGGGGAAGCCAGGTGGAAACCACTGAAGCGGTTGCCCCGGTCCTGATCACCCGGCGCGAGCTGAAACCCGACAGTGGCGGTGCCGGACGAATGCGTGGCGGTCTTGGCCAGCATATCGAAATCAGGTCGTCGAATGACCAGGATTTCCTGCTGTTCCTCTCGGTCGAACGGGTTCTGAATCCCGCACGCGGACGGTTCGGCGGAGGCGAAGGCGCTGCGGGACGTATGCGGATCGGCCATGACGGGCCGGACCTGCCAGGCAAGGGAGAGGTACGGGTGAAGGCGGGTGAGACGCTGGTTTTCGAAACCCCGGGCGGCGGCGGTTTCGGCGATCCACTTGAACGCCGCCGGGAGGATATATTGCGCGATCTTGAAGATGGCCTAATCAATCCAAGGACCGCCCGCGATATTTATGGGGTGGAGCCATGATCAATCCTGTTTCACATGTCGCAGCGATGTCCCCCTATGCGCTCGCTGAACTGACCGCACCGGCGGACAAGCGCGCCATTTCGCTTTCGCAGAACGAAAGCCTCCGCCCACCCAGCCCGCTGGCAATTGCGGCAGCTGCTGAGGCGGTGGCGGGAGCGCAACTTTATCCTGATCCGGACTGGAGAGACCTGCGCAAGGCCTTGGCAGACCTGCACGATATCCCTGCGGAGGGCATCTTGTGCGGCAACGGATCGATGGAGCTGATTGCCAGCCTCACGCAGGCCTTTGCTGACGAACGGAATGCAGTTCTGGCACCGGTCCACGCGTATCCATTTTTTCGAACAGCCGCGAGAATAGCACGGGCGCGATACGACACAGCCCCGGAGCAAGATGGTTGCGTGGTGGTTGATGCACTCCTTTCCGCTGTACAGCCCGACACGTGCATCGTTTTCGTTGCCAACCCCGGTAACCCCACCGGCACCCGTATTTCGCGCGCCGAGCTTGTCCGTCTGCGCGAGACCCTGCGCGGCGATATCCTGTTGGTGATTGATGAGGCCTATGGCGAGTTTGCCGACCATCTGGGCGAGCCTGTTTTCGACCTTGTCGCTCGTGGCGACACCGTGATCTTGCGCAGCTTTTCCAAAGCCTATGGCCTTGCGGGCATGCGAGTGGGCTGGGGCCTGTTTCCGTCAGACATTGCCCAAGAGGTTCGCAAGGTGACAAACCCCAACAATATCTCGGTCGCCGGGCAGGCCGCCGCGACTGCGGCGCTGGCCGATCAAATCTATATGCGCGAAACCTGTGAAGTGACGGCAATGCTAAGGGATGGTTTCATCGACCGGCTACGCCGAGCCGGGTTCGATGTCCCCGGGAGTTTCACCAATTTTGCCCTCATACGCTTTGCCGACGCCGAGGCGGCAAAACAGGTTGATGCGGCCCTGCGCGCCGAGAGCGTGTTCTTACGCGCGCAAGGTGGTGCCGGGCTGCCTGCTTGCCTGCGCGTGACGATCGGCGATGCGGAAATGCTTGATATCGCGGCAGGGCTTCTGGAACGCTGGGCTGAAAGGGCAAGGCAATGACACATTCACGCGGGCGGGCGCGTTTCGGTATTCTGGTGCCTTTCACCAATACAAATCTTGAGCCCGATATGACGCTATTGCGCCCGCAGGGCGTGTCACTCCATTTTGCCCGCATGGGAGGCTATGATCAGGATGAAATCCCGGATGCAGACCAGATGTACGGGCTGGGCGCGGCCGATCTGGACGAACCCCTGCACCTATTGCAGGGCGTTCGACCGGATGTGATACTGTATGGCTGCACTTCGGCGACGCTCACCCATGGCCTGGCTTTCGATCGTGATCTGGCGGCAAGGATCAAAGCGCAGAGCGGGGCCGAAACAGTGACGGCTGCTGGCGCGCTGGTGCATGCGTTGGGAATCCTTGGCATCAACCGCATTGGCTTTGCCTCACCCTACGTGTCCGAAATCAATGAAATGGCCACAAGTTTTCTGGCGCAATCCGACATTGACACCGTTGCGCGCTCGGAGGTGGGCAAAGCACTGGATAACTACGGGCAGGGCGAGTTGGACCCGCAAGCGGTGTATGAGCTGGGTCTGGCGGCCGATCATCCCGAGGCGCAAGCGCTGGTACTGTCCTGCACTGATATGCGCAGCGTCGAGATCATCGCCCGGCTCGAAGAGGTGGTGGGCAAGCCAGTCATCAGCTCAAACCAGGCGATGGCGTTTCAGGCCATGCAGCTTGCCGGGATCAGCGAAGCCCTGCCGGGATGCGGCCAGTTACTTGAACGGGAATGGCAATGAGTTTCGACCGGATTTCTGATTTCGCACTTTCGGAGCAGAGCATTCCCGAAAGTGCGTTCAATATGGCTGCAACGCTGCTGATCGATACGGTCGGTGTGGCGGCCGGGGCGGCGGCTCTGCAGGCAGGGCAGATCGCGCGCGATCATGCCTTTGCTTTCCATGGCGCCGGCACGCCGGAACACGCGGCCCAAATGATGTTCGATGGACGCAGGGTCTCGACCCCGGGGGCCGCTTTTGCTGCCGCCACGCAGATCGACAATCTGGATGCCCACGACGGGTATAACCCGACCAAGGGTCATATCGGCTGCGCGGTCGTGCCGGCATTGTTCGCCTTTGCCCAAGCCAGGCCCGGGCTTTCTGCACGTGATGCCTTGGCTGCGCTGGTCCTGTCCTATGAGATCGCCGCACGGGCCGCTTTCGCGCTGCACGCCTCGGTCAGCGATTATCACACCTCCGGGGCATGGAACGCGCTGGGCGTGGCCGCTTTGGGGTGTCGGCTTATAGGCGCAGGCCCCGACCAACTCCGTCAGGCGCTTGGCATTGCCGAATACCATGGTCCCCGCAGCCAGATGATGCGCGAGATCGCCAATCCCACCATGCTGCATGATGGTTCCGGCATGGGAGCGCTGGTGGGGTCGATGGCCGCGTTGATGGCGCAGACCGGATTCAAAGGCGCGCCTGCGATCACGGTTGAGGCGGACGAGGCCGCCCCGTACTGGGCCGATCTTGGTGTGATCTGGACGATTGAGCAGAACTATATCAAACCCTATCCGATTTGCCGTTGGGCGCACGCGGCGATTGACGCTCTGGCCGGTCTGATACGTGATCACAGGGTTTGTGACGAAGAAGTCGCCGCAATTGAGGTCAACACCTTTGCCGAGGCGGCAAAGCTATTTGCCGGCATGCCCTCAACCACGTCGCAGGCGCAATACTCCCTGCCTTTCGCGTTGGCGGTGATGCTGGTCCATGGCCGGATCGGACCGCAAGCAATCATCGGCGCAGGGCTGAGCGATCCGAAGGTGGCAGCCGTGTTGCCGCGCATCACGGTGCATGAGCATTCCCGCCATTCCGAGCGCTTCCCGGATGGACGCTGGTCCGACATCACCGTGATGCTGAAGGATGGCAGGCGGCTTGCTTCGGGTGACATGCATGCTCGCGGCGGGCCCGAGGCGCCGATGGAGATGTCCGAGATCGAGGCCAAATTTCACTCCATGGCCGCCGCCTTGCCAGAGCCACGCATATCCGCGCTTTGGGCGATGCGTGAGCGGCTCGTGCAGCCCAAGGTGAAGTTCGAGGAACTGGCGTGTCTGGTGCGCGCACCGGTGGAGGAAGTCCATGACTGATCCCCTTCGCATAATCCTGCACAACCGTGACACAGCTCCGCTTACCCGGCGGCTCTCCGCCTCCTTCCCCCAGGCGGACTTTCGTGAATGCAACAGCTATGAAGGTCTTCCAGCACTGATCGAAAGCTATCGTCCGCAAGTTGTTTATTCCGTCCGGTTTGCTGGCACCTCGGGTTTTCCGCGTGACACGCTTTTTGGCCCCAATGGGCCGCATTGGATCGCCAACGGCGGCGCGGGAACCGATCATTTCGGCCAATGGGACCCGGAGAAGGTCACCGTTACCAACGCAGCAGGCGTGGCCGCCAATATGATGGCGGAATACGTTATTGGCGGTTTCTTGCACTTCACGCTGGATATCCCTGGCCTGCAAACGGACAAGGCAGCGCGGGTCTGGAATGCCCGCACCGTCATGCCGCTTGCCGGAACGACGCTTTTGATTGTCGGGCTGGGGCACACCGGCCGGGCGGTCGCGGCCCGTGCCAAGGCCTTTGGCATGGAGGTTCTCGGAACGCGCGCCCGCCGGCAGGCGATGGACCACATCGACGAAGTACATGCGGCGGATGAATTGCCGACGCTTTTGCCCCGTGCGGATTTCATCGTGATCTCGACACCGCTTATCCCGGCGACACGCGGGCTGATCGGCGCGGAAGAGATCGCTGCAATGAAGCTGGGCGTGATCCTCGCAGATGTTTCGCGCGGCGGCGTGGTGGATCAGTCCGCTTTGCACACTGCGCTGAAGGCGGGACATATTGCGGGTGCGGCACTGGATGTGTTCGAAACCGAACCCCTGCCCGATGCAAGCCCGCTATGGGAACTGGCAAACGTGATCATTTCGCCGCATTGCTCATCGGTCTATGCAGACTGGGAGAAAGCCTCGTTCGATCTGTTCTTGCAAAATCTCGGCCGCTGGATGCGAGGCGAGGACCTCATCAACATCGTAGACCCGGCCCGAGGTTACTAAACGGGAGGGCTCGAAGGACTGTTCGGCAGGCTGCCGCCAATCCCGGATGCGGAAGTCCAACAATTCAAACGCAGGTGGATTGGGTTCGGATGCGACGATGCGGCAAGCCACCGCCCCTGGTCCCATCTAGCCTTCGGTAGCTGCCCCATCCCGCCATTGCTGAAAGTCCTTCGTTGCTGCAAGCGCAGCCCTCTTACCGGACATTTGCTGCCTGCGCGAATAATGAGGAAACTCGAACTAACCAAACGGGATGGTGTGGATGGCTCCCGCTCCATCGGCGTCGCTGTTCGCCTTAGTGCAGTTGTCATGAACTGCCAGGAGTGGAGCCACTCCAAAAAATACTACTCCTGAATGGATTGGAGGAAGTAGGTCACTTCCAAAACCCGAGTTCTCGCCCGGCGCCTGTTCAATTCATCCGGCCCATAGTCTGACATTGCATCTTCCCAGTATCGGTCTCCCCAAACGGGCATTTTTCTATCGCCATGAGCGGCCACTTCTGCACGCCCGTCTATGACTTCAAAAACTCTCTCGAATGGAAACTGGCCACCGTTGTTTGCGGCGAGTTGTGTGAGGTCACCGGGGTCTATGCCCTTGAAGACTCTCGTAAGAAATCCCGCGCCCTTTCCATCATCTCCGTGACACGACGAACAGGAGTTGACGAATTCCGCCGCGGATGGCTCGAAATCGCGCATTCCTTCTTGAGAAGAAGCGACGAGAGATGATTGAAAGAGTAGGATCACAGCCGTACCAGCGCCGCGAAAAATTGATCGGGTCATTTCTAAGGCCTCCAATTGACACGCGCCAAGGTGACATGCAGCGGGACGGAGTAATTGATAATTATCAATGTGGTGTGGAATCGGGCCTTTGCCGCCCGATTCTGAAGACAACGATTTTGTATTGGTTCGAGCCGGGGCGTGTTCCAGCAGCACCGTTAGGTCACAAGCAATCGATTGGGTATTCGAATGGTGTCGGGTTTTCAGGAAGTAAGCTTTGGGCTTTCTGCTGCCATATGAGCAAGTGCAGCGACGGTGCAGTTTCAAAGCAATGGGCCTTCGGTCACGGCCCAGAGCACACATGTTTCGGTTTGTTCGACGCTGCGATGCAGCTTCACCTTCGCGGTTAATCCCAAGACCGTACGTTGTCAGTTGACTGCGCTGTCCGCTTGTGAGTGAAGATCGCACTGATCGCTGATATATTCAGGAACCATTCGGGCACGCCGAGCCTTCAGCGAGGTCTTGGATGTTCATGCCTACGACCAGCAGTGCCGGTCCGACTATTCACCCAATGCAATCCCTTCGCGTCTTGGATCTGCCCCTCCGCGCAACTGGTCGGAGACCTGGATGGCGTGCAAGCCCGAGTTCAACCCACGTAAATTGACCTTGAACCCCAACTCTGTCAGCGCGGTTTCCAAGTTGACCGCATCTGTTCCTTCTTCAAGGTCGTAGGTGCCGAAGCGGTTGACCAGATGCGGCATGGAAACGGCTTGCTGCACGTCCATGCCCCAGTCGATATGGGCGATTATGGCCTGTGCGACATAGCCGATGATCCTGCTTCCACCTGGTGAACCGATCACAAGGGTTGGTTTTCCATCCTGTAAGACGATCGTTGGAGACATGGATGAGCGGGGCCGCTTACCGGGTTCGATGCGGTTCGCGATAGGCACGCCTTCTTTGTGGGTGCGGAATGAGAAATCGGTCAGTTCGTTGTTTAGCAAGAAGCCTCTGACCATCAGGCGCGAACCAAATCCATTCTCGATGGTCGTCGTCATGGAAAGCGCGTTGCCGAACTGATCCACGATCGAAATATGCGACGTTGATGGCAGTTCCAAAGACTCGTCATCCGCCAAATGCAGTGCATGATCCCACTCGGGTGAACCGGCTGTCACCTCAGGCAAAGCGTCGGCGCCTGCAAGAAGCGCCGCTCGCCCGTCGAGATAGGCATCTGCGGTCAAGCCTTCGGTGGGCATGGGGACAAAGTCGCTGTCGGCCATGTAGCGACCCCGATCGGCGAACGCCAACCGGGACGCGTCACCAATCAGCCGCCAGGCTTCAGCACTGTCAGGACCCAGGGATGCAAGGTCGTAATGATCCAGCATTCCAAGAATCTGCCCCACCGTCAGCGCGCCCGATGACGGTGGTCCCATGCCACAGACACTTCTAGCGCGATACTCAACACAGACTGCGTCGCGCTCAATGACCCTGTAAACTGCAAGGTCCGTCTTGCTCAGGACCCCGGGATTTCCGGCAGCAGTTCGAACAGTTGCCACGATATCGTCAGCAATAGGTCCGGTGTAAAAAGCGACGCTGCCATGTGCTGCGATTTGACGAAGTGTGTTGGCATAGTCCGGGTTTTCCAAAGTGTCACCGGCTTGTAAGGCTTGTCCGCCCGGGAAGAAATATGCGGCGGTTGCTTTGAACTTCTGCAAACGCTCGGCACCACCAGCGATCGAAGAGGCCAATCTTTCCGACACTGTAAATCCGTCGTCTGCCAGCGAAATCGCAGGCTCGAACAGCCCAGCCCATTCCGCACGCCCCCATTTTGCATGTGCTTCTTCCATTAGCATCGGCGTGCCCGGTGTGCCGACGGATCTGCCACCAAAAACCGCATCCCAGAATCCCATGGGTTCTCCGTCATCTGTTTGAAACAGAATAGGCGTGACCTCTAAGGGGGCGGTTTCGCGACCATCCAGTGTTGTGACCGCGCCTGAGTTGGCGTCGTACCAAACCAAAAAAGCGCCGCCGCCCAAGCCGGAAGACTGAGGCTCCACCAGCCCCAGGACAGCTTGGACCGCTACCATTGCGTCAGCGGCTGTCCCTCCATCTCGCAACACGGCGGTCCCGGCTTCAACTGCCAATGGATTGGCAGCTGCAACCATCCAGTTTTCTGCGACGGTCGGCTTCCCGGCTTCCTTTGCGCCCAAGGCTGCGCGAGCGGCATCGGTGATCTTGTCGAAAGCAGACAGCCCACTTTCCGTTTCAGGAGCAACGGCGTCTGCGGCCTGTTGTGCGAAAACCGACGTAAGGCAACACGTAGTGAACACCACCGACGTTAGGAGTACGCGTATCATCCGTTATTCCTCATTGGCTGAAATGTGTTAATCCTGACCTACTCTATTCAGAATGCAAACCTTGATCAGCCCGCTATATGTAAGCAGCCCCTTCCCGACCCGTTGCCGACGTTGCCCCGGCCTTCTCCCGCCATGATGCAGTTTATCGAGAGTAGACGTTCGCTCAGCGCAACTATCCAACAACCTGTTGAGGTCGATTGGTGGTGTCTAAGTCAAAAGACACCCGCTTATGGTTGAAATGGTTGCAGCTTCGGTATCCAACGTGGCACAGACGCTTTGTATTGCAGGTAAGTCTCGCCAAATCGTTGCTCCAATCCAGGCTCTTCCACAAACACAAAATAGAGTGTGTTGAGAAAGAAGAAGACTACCGCCCAACCCAGCAGCGGCAGACTTTGCAGTGCCGCCGCCTCGGCGATGATCACTAGAATGACCGCTGTGAGCATGGGATTGCGGACAAAGCGGTAAGGCCCGCTCACAACGAATTTCCTCGGAGGGTCCCAAGGCGCCGGAGTCCCTTCGCCATCATAGATAAACAATCTCGTTGTCGCTATGGCCAACGCGAAAGCAGGCGCAGCGAGTATCGCGGCCAGTACCAGTCCCCAAACGGTCACGGGAATGCTGCCAAACGGCCAACGCTCGCTAAACCAATGGATAAGCAACGGAATGTAGATCAATGCGGTGCCGGGCAGAATTAACACCGCTTTCGCCATTCTCCAGAACATGTCGTGATCGTAGCATTCTGTCCCACGTCCAGCAGCCCTCTTTCCAAGGTGCAGGCACGGGCCAGGATGATTTGATTTCCCAGCGACTGGGACGGCCCATACCAAACCTTGGCATTGCCCGCTCTCTGCCGCGATGCGGCCCGTCAAAGGGGACATTTGATAAGGATCCACGAACAAAGTGCGGCAATAGGTCGATAGTGCTGGACGGCCAGCCTTGCTCTCCAAGCCCTTGGCGGTTCATCATTAGGCTCAAATAGGCCAAGCACCCTGGTGCTGAATATCGGAGGGCGCAATGAGAGTTTTCTTTACAGGCGGTAGCGGCAAAGCGGGCAAATGGGCAATCCGCCACTTGCAGGCTCAAGGCCACCACGTGGTCAATGTGGATCAATCGCCTTCAGGGCTGGATTGTCCCGAACTGTTGGTTGACCTCTGTGACGCGGGCCAGGTCATTGGAGCCATGTCGCAGTTCGTCGATGCCGCGGAACTAGATTTGAGAACCGGCGTTCCAACCTATGACGCTGTTGTACATTTCGCGGCAATCCCCCGCGTAATGATCGGTACCGATGGTGAGTGCTTTCGCCAGAATACCCTGACGACCTACAATGTGATCGAGGCGGCAGTGAAGCTAGGCGTCAATAAGATTATCTTCGCAAGCTCCGAGACGACCTATGGGATCTGCTTTGCCGAAGGAGACGTTAAGCCCGAATTCGTTCCCGTTGACGAAACTCACCCGACTGTGCCCCACGACAGCTATGCCATGTCCAAGGTCTGCAACGAGATGACCGCCAAGTCCTTTCAGGCCCGGACAGGGGCCGACATCTATGGATTGCGGATCAACAACGTGATCGAGCCACATGAATACGCCGAAACGTTCCCGGCATTCATGGAAAACCCGGCACTGCGCCGCCGCAATATCTTTGCATATATCGATGCGCGTGATTTAGGGCATATGGTCGATCGCTGCCTGAAGATCGACGGCTTGGGTTATGAAGTGTTCAACGTGTCCAATGATGATATGTCGGTCGGAATAACGTCGGATCAGGTGATTGACCGGTTTTATCAGGGTGTCGAAGTGCGCAGCGCCATGGGCGCGAATGAGACTTTCTTTTCCAACAGCAAGGCGAAGAACATGGTCGGATTTCAGCCAAAGCACTCTTGGCGTGATGTCCTGCGGTGAACGGCCCAAAGCCGACAGTCCACCTGACGACGTGATGTAACGGTGCGGCCCGTCGAACTAGCCGTCCGTGCAACGCGCAGCAATTCCGTTACGGCAATGAGTAAGGCGCGGACTTATCGGCCATCCGCCGCAACCACGTGGACGCGCGGGACCAGGTCGCACTCCCTCGATTTGCTCCACCGGGTCCATACGCTACACTTCTCCTTGGTCGGGGCATGGTCGTCGCATCCCGCCAAAACCACGTGTGTTACACAAGGGAAGAAACTTGGGGGGATAGTGCTATGCGGGCAATTTCGGTCATCGGACCGTCTCAATCAGGCAAAACAGCCTTGGTCGCGGCATTGGCGGGGCTGGAAGGGCCGGCCTCTCAGCCCAAAATTCTAACCTGCGGAACTGCCCTTACGACATTCGAATTCATGGGCGACAAGTGGTCTGCATTGGATATTCCGGGAGGGCAGGACAATCTTGCACAAGTTGGCCCGGCCCTGGCTTCATCCGATGCTGCCGTGCTTTGCGTTCCAGCAGATTCCAACGACGCAGTGCTGTCATCGCCCTATCTGCGTGTACTGGAAGAATCAGGGATCCCGACATTTGTCTTTATTAACAAGATAGACGCAGCTCAGGATCGGGTTGCAGGCATCGTTGCCGCCATCCAACCCTATTGCCGCCATGCCATCGTGTTGCGACAAGTTCCCATCCGAAAAGATGGCAACGTCGTCGGCGCCGTCGACCTGATTTCCGAAAGGGCATGGGAATTCCATGAAGGAGCGCGATCCTCCCTCGTCGAGTTGCCGGCAAGCATGCAGGACCGAGAGCACAAGGCGCGCGCAGTCCTGTTGGAATCTCTGGCAGATTTCGACGATGGGCTGCTTGAGCAAATCATTGAAGATCAGACACTGCTGACCGACGAGGTTTACGGTGCTGCGACCCGTGCGCTTCAGCATCACGACCTTGTTCCGGCCCTGCTTGGCTCGGCGAGCCACGGAAATGGAATTCTGCGCCTCATGAAGTCTCTCAGGCACGAGGTGCCCTCGGTCGAGGCGCTCCGGGAACGGCTCGCCCTGGGCGATAACGTCGTGGCGATCAGTTGTCTTGCCGATCAAGTGAAACACGTCGGAAAAACTGTGTTGATTCGCGCTCTCCGGGACGGTGTAAGCGCGGGTGGGCAATTGGGCGGTGCGGCAGTCAGCAGTTTGAACGGAACCGATATGAAGAAAAGCGTTCGGTCCGTGAACCCGGGCGAGTTCGCGTTCACAATCAGAAGCGATGGCATCTCTCCGGCGCAGTTATTGACGGCGGATTCGGCGCGAGAGTTGCCCGATTGGGCAGGTTCACACACCCCGTTGTTCCACCGGCTCATCCATCCCGTACGGGACCAGGACGACACCAAGCTTTCTGCAGCGATGTCGCGCCTTTCCGAGATTGACCCCGGGCTAGTCGTGTCACAGGACGAATCCACGGGGGCACTGGATGTCGGCGTCCAGGGGCAGCGACATCTCCAACGCGCAATGGATACGCTTTCGGTGATCCTCGGAATCGAGGTCGAATGCTCCGAAGTGCCTTCGGTTCTCCGCGAGACCATCCGCAGCAAAGTCGAAAAGCGCCATCGACACCGCAAGCAATCGGGCGGTGCCGGCCAGTTTGCCGATGTGTTGGTAGATGTCTTTCCCCGAGAATCTGGGGCCGGCTTCGATTTCACTGAGACGGTCAAAGGCGGTGCGGTTCCGCGAAACTACTTCCCGTCGGTGGAGGCAGGCGCGCGCGATGCGCTGGACGCCGGACCAGCCGGGCACCCGGTGGTCGATGTCGGGGTGACGCTCAGGGACGGAAAGACACACTCCGTCGACAGTTCCGATTTTGCTTTCCGAATGGCCAGTCAATATGCGGTGAAAGAAGCACTTGCCGAAGCGGGCACGATCGTTTTGCAACCGATAATGACCATCGACATTCATGTACCGTCTGTTTTTTCCGGCAGCCTCGTTCAACTGGTCAGCAGTTTGAAAGGCAAAATTCTGGGCTTTGACACGCACCCAACTGCCAACGGGTGGGACGTTTTCCGGGCGCAACTCCCCATGGACTCGCAGGAAGATTTGGCGCGCCAACTTGGTGGCACAACTCGGGGAACAGCATGGTTTGCCAGCGAACTTGATCACTACGAAGAATTGCGAACAATAAATACGAAATCCTAAGCACTGGGAAAAGTTGCAGCCTAATCAAAAAAATCGCAATCAGCTGGCTGACAGGTACGGTGCCTTGAAATAGGGATTTCCACGGAGGGATGGTATGTCGTTCATGAGCTCAAAGCTCAGCATGCAGGCGTTCGGCCTTTACCTAGTTTTGGTTGCTGGGTTTGGGTTAATCTTTGTTCCGCACTTCATGCTTGGCATGTTCGGCTTAAGCGCTGGCGACGACGCTTGGGTCAGAATGGTTGGAATGCTTGCGTCGATAGTCGGGGCTTACTATCTGGTCGCCGCGACGACTGGGGCACAGGAAATTATCCGATGGAGCATTCCACTCCGGGTCTATGCGGCCAGTTTCATGGTATTTCTGTTTATTTCCGGGACGCTTCCAGTAGGCATCCTGCTATTCGCAGCCATTGACGTCGCCGGTGCGATGTGGACTTGGTCGGCGTTGAAATTGGAAACGCAAAGTTCTACCGGTCAGTAGCGCCAGTACTCAACAGAGGCCTTGCCAGCGACGTGGATGCTATGCACGGCTTCTAGCATTTCATCCACGAAAGCTTTCCAGCAAGGAGGATGTCGTCATTGGGAGATGAACGGCCCTTCAACAGATCCGGTTAGCGATAGCTGCTTGTACATTTTGGCCGCCGCCTTTGTTCTTCCTCAAGCGAAACCCATGTGCGAACCTAGGCCAATCATGCGCATCGCGACATTGAATGTCCAAAACCTCAGGCTCCGGAAACTTGATGGCCAAGAGCAACTGCATGGCGCTTGGGATTCCGATTCTCCCGAAGACGAGAATCTGGACCCGATTGATCGCAGATTGACCGCTCAGATCCTGACCGATCTGGACTCAGATGTCGTCGCTCTTCAGGAGGTTTTTGATCTCGAGAGCCTCGACTATTTCCACGAGAATTTCCTGCTTCCTCTGGGCGCTCGACCCTACCCGTGGCGCATCTGTTTGCCTGGAAACGACGGCCGCGGCCTTGATGTTGCGTTGATGTCTCGACGCCCGCCTTCCTCGATACTGAGTCATGCTTCGCTCACTTGCTCCGATCTGGACATTGACCCGCCGCAGGGTGCTAACCCAGACCTACCCGTGTTCCGGCGTGATTGCTTAATGGTTTCAATCGGTTCGCTGACACTTTTTGTATGTCATTTCAAATCACCCTACCCCGATGCATCTGCGGCATGGACGACCCGCAGACTGGAGGCGTTGGCAACACGTCGGCTCATTGAAAAGACATTCCAGGATTCTTCGGAAGACCTTTGGATAATTCTCGGTGACCTGAACGAACCGAATTCATCACGTGTTGGATGCGAACGCGCAATCGCGCCCCTGGAGGCAGGGTTTGCTGTCGATTTAATGCTGCGCCTACCTGGGAAACAGCGCTGGACATACTACGATCCGCATTCTGGTCTGTACCATTGTCCAGACGCAATTCTGGTATCGCCTGCGGTAGCTGAACTGTGCGCCGAGACCGAGCCAGTTGTGGTTCGCAAAGGCCTCGGAGTCGAAGTGTCACGCTTTGGAGGTGCCCGACTTGCTGGCATTGGATGGCATCGTCCCCACGCAAGTGACCATGCAGCAGTATTCATTG
>JABDJO010000025.1 GCA_013002465.1 Silicimonas sp.
GGAATATCCCGCCGTTTTCGCTTGCCAGCAAAGTTAGATCGGGCGGCGAAACGGACAGCAGCTTGGCCACTGGTCCCGCCCCGCGAGCATCGGGGCCATGACACCCTGCGCAGTTGGTGAAAAAGACACCCTGACCGGCCCGCGCGTCGGGTTCGGCCATGGCCGGGTTCGCCGCGAGCGCGAGTGCAATCACGATCCGTTTCATTGTTGAATACCCTCCAACCAGGCGGCGATATTGACGATGGCTTCGGGTGCGACGATCTCGCGACCATCCGGTGCGACGATCGCCACCGAGGGACCTTGCAACAGTAACCCAAAGACCGGCATCGGATCCCCGTGCGCGGTGACCTCGGTCGTGCCGTCGACCCGCTGGATCACCCGGGCGGTCGGAAAGGTGCCGTCGTTTCGCGCCGCAAGCCCGGTCAGATCAGCCGGCGCAATGGTCAACAGCGCCGCCATCGGCCCGTCACCCTGCGCCTCAACCCCGTGGCAACCGGCGCAATGGTCGAAGAAGGCTTGCGTGCCTTCCTCGATATCTTGCGCGGCAAGGGGCGCTGCAAAAAAGCCCAGAAAACAGATCAATCCAAATCGCATGAGCGTCTCCTTTCACCGACACCCTAGACGTCATGCCCGGCCACGCCTTGATCCAGCGCAATAGGCCTGCGACAAGCCTGTCCATGTCTCCGAATGTCGCCTATGCCACCATCATGTTCGCCGCCGGGATCGGCATCCCTGTTCTGGCCGCGCTCAACGCAGCCCTTGGGCAAAAGATCGGCAACCCCGCCGCGGCAGCCTTCGTGCTTTTCCTTGTCGCACTTGCCGTCGCAGCCACCGCAACGCTGGTCACCGGCCCCGGTGCCTTGAAGTCAATTCCAGCGCAACCCAGGCACCTGTTTCTGGGTGGTATCCTCGTCGCATTCTATGTGCTCTCGATTACCTATATCGCGCCGCACTTCGGGGTTGGGAACGCGGTGTTCTTCGTCCTCCTCGGCCAACTGGTTGCCGCGGGATTGATCGATCACTTCGGACTGTTCGGAGCCACGGTCACACCCCTTTCGTTCACTCGCGCCGCCGGGCTTGCCTTGATGGCCGCCGGGCTGGCGTTAACGCAGCGCGGTTAGGGAAGAAGCGGTTAACGCCACCGTCCCGGAATTTGTACAAAAGTGAAATTCGGCGCTTTGAAGACGTACAAATAGGAAAAGTCCGCGCAAACAGCGGATGTACGCGTTATGGTTGGTTAAACAAGCTTGCCGTTTTCCAGACGCACCGTCCGGTCCATTCGTGCAGCCAATTCCGGGTTGTGGGTGGCGATCAGGGCCGACAGGCCGGTTTCCCGCACCAGGTCCATCAGGGCGGCAAAAACCGTGTCCGAGGTCGCGGGATCCAGGTTTCCCGTCGGCTCATCGGCCAGTAACACCTTGGGTTTATTGGCCAAAGCCCGGCAAAAGGCGATCCGTTGCTGTTCCCCGCCCGAAAGGGCTGCGGGTCGGTTATCGGCGCGGTCCGCAACCCCCACACGCTCCATCAAGGCCGTACTGTGGGCTCTTGCCTCGCTCTCTGGCACAGCATTGGCAAGCTGAGGCAGCACGATGTTTTCCAGGGCCGAGAATTCGGGAAGAAGATGGTGAAATTGATAAATGAATCCAATGTCTTGGCGTCTGGCCGCCGTACGCTTCGCGTCGCCAAGCCCGGTCATGTCGACCCCGCCGATTTCGACCCGGCCCGCGTCTGAACCGTCCAAAAGCCCCGCAATATGCAAAAGCGTCGACTTCCCCGCCCCCGACGGCGCCACCAGGGCGACGACCTCGCCTTTGGCAAGGGCAAGTGATGCGCCGTCCAACACGTTCAAAGCATTGGATTTTCCAAGGTTATAAGTCTTGCTGATCCGGTCCAGCCCCAGGGCGTCACTCATAGCGCAGAGCCTCCACCGGGTTCATCCGGGCCGCCCGGCGCGCCGGGAAGAACGTGATGCCCCAGGACAGGATCAGTGACAGGGAAACCGCGCTAAGTACATCATTCAGCTCAAGTTTTGCGGGCAGCCGATAAATCCCACGGATCGACGGATCCCAGACTCCATTGCCTGCAGCCCCGTTCACAATCGCCAAAATCTGATCGAAATACACCGCGAACAGGCACCCCAGAATGACACCGAAGATGGTGCCAAACGTGCCAACCAGCGCGCCCGTCAGAAAAAACACTCGCATAACAGAGCCTTGGGTCAATCCCATAGTGCGCAGAATGCCGATGTCGCGACCCTTGTTTTTGACCAACATGACCAGGCCCGAAATGATGTTCATGCTTGCGATCAAAACCAGCACGCTCATCAGCACGAACATCACCGTGTCTTCAACCTCCAAAGCCCGCAAAAAGCCCCCGGCACTGTCCTTCCAGGTCCAGATCAACGCTCTTTCGCCCCCGGCTTCGGCCAGCAAAGGTGACATGTTTTCAATGTCTTCCGGCCTCAAGACGTTGACCTCCAACTCGTCGGCGACCCCCTCGCGATTGAAATAGGCCTGGGCCTCGGCGAACGGCAGATAGGCGCGGGTCTTGTCAATGTCATAGCGCCCGGAATTGAAGATATAGACGACGCTGTATTCGTTGATCCGGGGACTGGTGCCAAAGGGCCCCTTGACGCCATTTGGATTGATGAACCGAACCACATCGCCGACGCTGACCCCCAAGGAGCGGGCCGCTTCGCGTCCGATCGCAACGCCAGAGTCAAACTCATCCAGCGTCCCCTGAGCGGTTTCAGGATCCGCGATGCGGGAAATATCCGCCAAATCTTCCCCTGCGATTCCAAAGACTTCCATGCCGGTGTTCGCGTCAAGATGCACGGCCATGACCTGACCTTTGACCAATGGCGCCACTCGGGTGACGCCCTCGACATCCGCCAGTCGCTCGGCCCAGTCCGCATAGTCAGGGATTACCCGCGTCACGCCGCCGTTCTCGGCCTGATAGGCACTGGAATAGACCGTTACATGGGCATTGGCGCCAAGGATGGTCGATACGAATTCATCGCGAAACCCGGACCTTACGGCCAATGTGATGATCAGGGCCGCAACCGCCAGGGTGATGCCGATCAAGCTGATCCAGGTCATCACCGAGACACCGCCTTCGGCCCGCTTGGCACGCAAATAGCGCCAGGCGATCAGGAATTCATAGCGTGAAAAGGGCCTGGGCGTGGCCATGACTGCTCCGGTCTTTTTTTCCTAACTGACGGCGCAAGCGGCGCGGGTCAACGTCAATTCGCCCGACTTTGCCAAACCCTGCCGATCAGGCTGTGCCGATAATCGCTGAAATCACGGCCGCCGCCCACAATATCGCCACCAACCCCATGGCAAGAAGAACCGCTAACGAACCGTAATCCTTGGCAATTCTCGATAATTCATGGCGCTCGGCGCCAATCCGGTCGACGACGGCCTCGATCGCGCTGTTCAGGACCTCGACGATCAGCAGGAACACCAGGGATCCGACCAGCACCGCGCCTTGAAACAGGGTATCGGCCACCAAAAATGCCAACGGAAACGACAGAAGCGTCGCGATGGCTTCCAGGCGAAAGGCTTCCTCCATCCGCCAGATGTCACGCAGGCCCTGCATCGAATTTGCCAAGGCAGCTTTGACTCGTGGAAGCCCCTTGAGAGGTTGGAACGCCATCGTTTTCCCGATTTTTCGACATGAATGCCGGGGCAGGTGGGGGGCGTCAAGCTCTGACGGGGATCTGGATGTTCTCCAATTCGGGGATACCGTTCAAACGTGTCCTCAGCGCAGGCGGCTCCATGGCTTCGACTGGCAGGGCGATCAAGTCCTCGATCCGGCTTTGCAGCCGCACATAAACCCGAGAGAAAAGAATGGATTGTTCTTTGTTTGTAAGCGTTTCGTCGGCGGGATCGGGAAGGCTCCAATGCACGGATGTGGGGCCACCGGGCCAGATCGGGCAAACCTCGCCAGCGGCATTGTCACAGACCGTTACAATCAGATCAATGCGCGGCGCATCGGGCCCGGCGAATTCATCCCAGGACTTCGAACGAAAGTCGCGAATGTCGTGGCCCAGGCCGGACAGAAGGGCAATGCCAAGCGGATGGGGACGGTCCTTCGGGTGCGAACCAGCCGAGAATGACTGGAATCGGTCGCCGCCCAGTTTTTTCAGGATGGCTTCGGCCAGGATCGACCGCGCGGAATTCCCGGTGCAAAGAAACAGAACGTTGAAAGTGGAATGGTCCGTCATGATGTCCTCCTGTGAGCAAGGGTACATCGCCGACGCAACACTAATATGACACTTTGCGTGCGGCGTTAGCTTTGCATCAGATGGGGACGGATGTCCTGACCGGCAGCCGCATAGACGTCAAGCAGCTGATCGAAGGTGATCCCATCCTCTTGCAGCCGCGCAAGTTCATGCGCGCCGTCGTGGATTTCCAGGTACGGACGCGCCTCGGGGTCGCCGACCAACAGGTTGCAGGGCAGCCAGTCGTCAAAGTCGAACCCGGGCAAGGCATTCATAAGCCAGGCAAAACACCCTTCGAACGTGTCCAGTTTGCCTTCCAGTTCGGCCCGCACATAGCGGTCGAAATTTTTGGGGTTCACGCTGCCCCAGGGACCAAAGGCAAAGCTTTGGTCGCTGTCGATGATCGGCAGGTGCAGGACACAGCGGATAAACCTATGCTCGCCCAATCGGCAAAGGTCGGCGCTAAGGCTATCGGTGCCGACCGCCAGAACGTCCTGCCCGCTTTCCGACCGGTTGCCATGGGGCCAGGGATCGGGGTGATCAAAGCCGATGTCGAACACGCCGCTGAAGGTCTGGCCACAACAGGGGCAGGGCCGCGAAGCATCGTTGAAGCGTTGCCAGCGCGGGTCTTCAGCCAGGCTCATTCCGCGGCCTTCAGCGCAAAGCCCTTCTCGATCTGATCAGAAGGGGCCACGGGGTATTCGCCCGAGAAACAGGCATCGCAATACTGCGGGCTGGTGGCATCGCGCCCCATGGCTTCGCCAACAGCGCGGTAAAGACCATCCAGCGTAATGAACTTCAGGCTGTCGACACCCAGATGGTGGCGCATTTCCTCTTCGCTCATAGTGGCGGCCAGAAGTTTCTCGCGCTGAGGTGTGTCGACCCCATAAAAACAAGGCCAGGCTGTGGGAGGTGAAGCAATGCGGAAATGAACTTCGGCGGCGCCCGCATCCAGGATCATTTCCTTGATCTTGCGACTGGTTGTGCCGCGCACCACGCTGTCGTCCACCAGGATGACCCGTTTGCCCTTGATCAGCGCCCGATTGACGTTCAGCTTCAGGCGCACACCCATGTTCCGGATCTGCTCGGTCGGTTCGATGAACGTGCGGCCCATGTACTGGTTGCGAATAATCCCCATGGCGTATGGGATGCCGCTTTCCTGAGAAAACCCGATGGCTGCAGGGGTGCCTGAATCCGGCACGGGGCAGACCAGATCGGCATCCACGGGCGCTTCCTTGGCTAGTTCCGCACCGATCGCCGAGCGGGTTTCATAGACCGAACGACCGTTCAAAGTACTGTCGGGGCGCGAAAAATAGACGTGCTCAAAAATGCAGAATCGCGATTTGCGGGTTTCGAACGGGCGGTGGCTAGTGACGGTGTCGTCTTCAATCACGACCATTTCGCCGGGCTCTACTTCGCGGATGAAGTCTGCGCCGATGATGTCCAACGCACAGGTTTCCGACGCCAGGGCCCAGCCCTCGTCACCGATCCGCCCCAGCACAAGGGGGCGCACGCCTAAGGGATCGCGCACACCGATCAGCTTGGTGCGGGTCATGGCGACGACAGAAAACGCGCCCTCGACGCGGCGAAGCGCGTCCTTCATCCGTTCGGGCACCGTCTTTTGCAAGGATCGCGCCATCAGGTGGATAATGCATTCGCTGTCCGAACCTGACTGAAAGATCGACCCGCGCTCGATCAACTCGCGCCGCAGGGCATCGGCGTTGGTGATATTGCCGTTATGCGCAATCGCTGCGCCACCCATGGAAAATTCGCCAAAAAAGGGCTGCACATCGCGGATTTGCGTATGGCCCTTGGACCCGGCGGTGGAATAGCGCACATGGCCGATGGCCAATTCGCCGGGCAATGTATCCATCACCTTCTGGTTGGTGAAGGTATCACGCACTAGGCCAAAACGACGGGCCGAATTGAAGCCCTCTTCGTGGTGATGCGAAACGATTCCGCCGGCTTCCTGCCCGCGGTGCTGCAAGGCATGCAGCCCCAAGGCAACAAAGTTCGAGGCCTCCGAAACGCCGGTTGCGCCAAATATCCCGCATTCTTCACGGAGTTTGTCGTCATCGAACGGATCGGTGGTCAGCGGGCGCGGCAATTCTGGGTCGGACATCCGGCTCTCGGGTTGGCAGCGTCGTCGCCTTGTGTCTTAACCGCTTGCGCCCAGGGTGTCACGGGGGGCAGGCTGGAAAACTTGGCATAAAAACGCGGAAGGCCCGCAGCAGGGCAGCGCGGGCCTTCGTCGTTCTTGCACCAGACAGGTGTCACTCAGTACGTTTGGCAGAAATCGTTACTCAGGACACCTTTACTTTCCCTTTCGGGGAGGCGCCGGGTGCCTTGCGGCAACACCGACGCCCAACTCACTCACTCTTTACGCGGAACCTTGGAACCACCGCAGTTCCGCTTACAGGAATATTTATGCCAAAGCCCCTTGGCAGCAGTTGGGCGCAAATCTTCGGCTTCGGGGCGAGTTTGTGGTTAGCAGTGTTCGAATGTTGATTTAGCTCTGCTAATAGGCGCTTGGCGTGCGGAAACAATGGGTGGCCCTCACGTCGAGGGGTAGGCCATCGACCTGTTTTTATTGGGTCCTGTGTTTCCCCATGGCGAACAATCGAGCAAATGGGCAGGGGGTGCGAAAGGCAGTCAGACTGCCTTAATTGGGGTGTTTCTGAAATCAGAACAGTCTGTTGAAAGGCTTCGAATCCAAAAAATACGAAAATGCCACCAGGGCAGTTGCAAACACTTCGATGGGAAGGAATCGGCCTCGCCACTGGCGAGGCCCCAGGTCTTAGGCGTCGGACTGGTTGGCCGAACACTTGCCGATCAGTTCGTCATAGCGATTGGCAACCCAGCCCGGCGCATCGCTTGGGATTTGCTCGTCGATGGCTTCCGAAACCTGGGCAAAGACCACGGCGGTGCGGCTGTCATCAACCATTGGGATGGGGTCGGACACAATCACGCGCTCATAGATAATAAAGACAATCGCCACCAGAACCGCACCCCGTGCGACGCCGAACAGGAACCCAAGCCCCTGGTCGATGCCGCCGACGGCCGACCTTTGGACGGCGCCGGCAAAAAGCGGTGTGAAGACGGAAAACACGATCAACGCAGCGGCAAAAACCGCCGCAAAAGCCGCGATCATGGACAACTCGCAGGAATTGCCCAGGAAATCCTTCAAGATCGGGATCTCTTTCATCAAGGGTTCGACCGTGGGCGCAACGACATAGGCCACGACCGCGGCCAGTATCCAGCCACCAATCGACAGAATTTCGCGCACGAAACCCCGTGAATAGGCCAGCACGGCCGAAATGATTATGATCACGGCCACGATGCCGTCGATGATTGTGAAACCTTCCATGCCTCGGCCTCGTCCCTCTGTCTGCCTCTTGCGGGCTATCCCGCACCGAATATGTCACCAACCAATGCCGCCAGATCGGGCATCTTTTGCACCCTCATGCCAGCGGCGGACCCTGTCTTGCTGCGATCAGCGAGAATTGCAGTCTCGAATCCGAGCTTTGCTGCCTCTTTCAGACGGGATTCCGTCTGGCTGACCGGTCTCAAAGTTCCTGATAGGCTGATTTCGCCGAAAACGACAGTGCGCGGCGGCAAGCTGGTGTCTTCACGCGACGAAAGTAGCGCAGCGGCCACAGCCAGATCCGCGGCCGGTTCGGTGATTCTAAGCCCGCCGGCCACGTTTAGATAGACGTCGAGCCCGGCAAAGGGGATGCCGCAGCGCGCTTCCAGCACGGCCAGGATCATCGCCAGACGGCTGCCGTCCCAGCCGACCACCGACCGCCGCGCCTGTCCGGCAGGCGCCGGAGAGACCAGGGCCTGGATTTCGCACAACACGGGCCGCGTGCCTTCGATCCCTGCAAAAACCGCCGAGCCGGGGCTTTCGGCTTCGCGGTCGGACAGGAACAGGGCCGAAGGGTTTGCGACCTCGCCCAACCCTTCGCCCGTCATTTCGAATACTCCGATCTCATCGGCGGGGCCAAAACGGTTCTTCACGGCGCGCAGGATGCGAAACTGGTGACCGCGCTCGCCTTCGAAATAAAGCACCGTATCGACCATATGTTCGACCACGCGGGGGCCGGCGATCTGGCCTTCCTTGGTGACATGGCCAACCAGAACCACGCTGATCCCGCGTTTCTTGGCGAACGTTGTCAATTCGTGAGCCGCCGCGCGGACCTGGCTGACCGATCCGGGCGCGCTATCGACGGTGTCCAGCCACATGGTTTGGATCGAATCGATGATGGCAAGCCCGGGCGCTTCTTTTTCAAGCGTTGTCAGAATGTTGCGCAGGTTTGTTTCAGCGGCCAACTTGACCGGCGCATCGGTCAGCCCCAGTCGGCGGGCGCGCAGGCGGACCTGACTTGCCGCCTCTTCGCCCGAGACATAGACCGCCTTGACTCCCTTTGTGGCAAAAGCCGCTGCTGCCTGTAACAGGAGCGTGGATTTTCCGATGCCGGGGTCGCCGCCGACCAGGATGGCGCTTGCCGGAACAAGGCCGCCGCCAAGGACGCGGTCAAGTTCGCCAAGGCCCGAGTTCGTGCGCCGCAATGGCGCGTCTTCGCTGGCCAGATCGCCAAGGGGCATTTCTTTGCCGCGTGTCGCCCCAAGCCCCTTCGAGGAGGGACCCGCCGACAAGGGCACGTCTTCCGAGATCGAATTCCAAGCGCCGCAATCGTCGCACCGGCCCGACCACTTGGCGTGGACCGCGCCGCAGTTTGCGCAGGTGAAGGATGCGGATTTCGCCATGCCTCTTCTTGCCCGCCGAACGGGGCCGAGACAAGCGGCGAATACGCCCCTATCAGCCGCGCTTCAGGAACGGCAACTGGGTCATTTCCGGCGGCGGAAGCATTTTCGGGCGCCGGGCATCGGAATCGCGGTTTTTCCGCATATCACGCGCAACGGCGAGCAGGGTGCTTGTCGCATCGCTCGCAGGCGATTCGCGGGGTGGCGAAGCGGTGTTCGCAGTTGGTTCATCCTCTTTGTGTCGAAACACCGGGATCGGTGCCCCTGGCCAATCGGGGTTTTCTAGAACCAGCGGCTTTGATTCCCGTTGTGAGGAAGTGAACGTCGCCACCGGCATTTCGGTCGGAAGGGCCTGATCAGAGTCATAGGTCGTGGGCACGGGGCGCGACAAGTCGCACATGAGTACGACCCCGATCCAAATCGCCGGGCAAAAAGCTGAAAACAAAAAGAAAATCCAACTTACACTGCCCATTCCCAAGGCCCAGGGCAAAATTCCTGCGGCGGTCACGGAAGCAAAAAGGCAGCTCATGGCGTATAGCCATGCATTGACACTTCGCGATAGCAAAAGGCGACGAAAGGCAAGCCATGCGGTCGTAAGTGGCAGCACAACGACAAACGCACGGAACACAAGTTGAAACAGCGGGCTGACGACGTCCATCTGCGACTCCATCTAGCCACCCCCAGGCAGCTTATCGCAGTATTGTGGTTAAAAAGGTCTTACGAGTCCCATATTGTTTCTAAAATGGAACCAAACTGTTGCATTCAGGTAAATTCGGCCATGTATGCGCTTTGTCAGCGCACAGTTTCAATCGGCCCGTCGGCGCTGCCCGAGATGAACTGCGTCACGTAAGGGTCTCCACTGGCGTCCATATCCTTGACGGGCCCGGACCACTGAATGACACCTCCGTGCAGCATGGCCACGTCGTCGGCGATGGCGCGCACGCTGGACATATCATGGGTGATGGTCATGGCAGTGGCACCCATTTCAACGACGATTTCGCGGATCAATTCGTTGATGACGCCGGACATGATCGGGTCAAGACCGGTCGTCGGTTCGTCAAAGAATATGATCTCGGGTTCGGCAGCAATGGCGCGGGCCAAGCCAACGCGCTTTTGCATGCCGCCTGAGAGTTCGGCCGGGAAAAGGTCGGCCACATCCGGTGTCAGACCGACCCGGCGGAGTTTCTCGATGGCGACTTCGCGGGCCTCGCTCTTTGGGCGTTTCAGCGAACCGCGCAAAAGCCGAAAGGCAACGTTTTGCCAGACCGGCAGCGAATCAAACAGGGCACCGCCCTGAAACAACATTCCGAAACGGGCCAGGAAGGCGTCGCGCTCGGACGAACCCTGGCGCAGCCGCGTGACATCCTGACCATCCACCGCAATTGACCCGGTATCCGGCTGGATCAACCCCAGAACGCATTTCAACAACACCGATTTGCCGGTTCCGGATCCACCGATAATCACCATGCTTTCGCCCTTGGGCAGGGTCAGGTTGACGCCTCGCAAGACGTCCTTTGACCCAAAGGATTTATGAACATCCGAAAGCTCGATCATGCGGCAAAGAACAGTTCGGTCAGAATGAAATTCGCCGCCAGGATCAGCACGCTGGCCGCCACGACAGCGCCTTTGGTTGCCCGACCAACCCCTTGCGCGCCGCGCCCCGAACGCATGCCGAAGTAGCAGCCCATGAGAGCGGCGAGGAACCCAAAGACCGCCCCTTTCGCCAGCGAAGTGACGATGTCGAGAAACTCAAGGAAATCGACGGTGTTCCTGAGGTATGTGCTTGCATTGAACCCCAGGCGTTCAACCCCCACCAGGTAACCGCCCATGATGCCGATGACGTCACCGACACCGACCAGAACAGGCATCACCAGTGTCGCAGCCAGGACGCGGGGCAGGGTGAGGTATTTCATCGGGTTGGTGGACAGGGTGGTCAGGGCGTCGATTTGTTCGGTCACTTTCATGGTGGCAATTTCAGCCGCGATGCTGGACGTCACACGTGCCGCTATCATCAACCCGACCAGCACCGGCCCCAGTTCGCGTACCATGCCGATGGCGACGATCTGGGGGACCACGGCTTCGGCCGAAAAACGCGCACCTCCGGCATAGATCTGCAAAGCCAGGGCGCCGCCGGTAAAAATCGTGGTCAGCCCGACGACGGGAAGCGAGAAATACCCGATCTGCAACAAGGCATGCCCGAATTCGCGCGGGTAATATGGCGGGCGGAACAGGTGGCTGACGGTTTCCATGGCAAAGAGTGTCACGCTGCCAATCGCGGCGAGAAATCCAAGAACGGTGCGCCCTATGGTGGCAAGGAAACTCATGTAGCGCCTTGGTAGTTGCGGCTGTAGCGGTTCCCCAGCGAGGTCAGGATCTCATAGCCGATGGTGCCTGCAGCGTCGGCCAGGTCGTCGACGCTTTGGTGAGGGCCGAGGATGTCCAGCGTATCGGGGACCACGTCCAGATGGCTGACGTCCACGGTGATCAGGTCCATCGACACACGTCCCACGACCGGACAGGGGATGTTGCCGGCGAAAACGCGTGCGCCCGGCGCCATCGCACGGATCAGACCATCTGCATAACCGCCGGAAATCGTTGCGACTTGGGTTTCGACGTTGGCAGTCCAGGCGTTGCCGTAACCCACGGTTTCAAATGGTCGCACAAGGCGGGTTTGGATCACCGGTGCGGCAAGCGAGACCACTCTTTGGGCATCGCCAAACGGCATGCCGCCATAAAGACCGACCCCGGGGCGCGTCAGGTCGAAATGATACTCGGGCCCCAGCAGGATGCCACCGGTCGCCGCCAGAGACCTGCGATGCGCGATGCCGTCGGTCATGTCGCGAAAACTGCGCAACTGCTGAGCGTTCATCGGGTGATCGGGTTCGTCGGCGCAGGCAAGATGGCTTGTGACAAGGCGCGGTCCGGCCTCCATGAGGTCGTCCTGCAATGCATCCCAGTCGGCGTGTTCCAGCCCCAGACGATTCATGCCGGTGTCAAGCTGGACGCCAAAAGGGTGCCCCGGCGTCTTTGTGAAATGCCGGGCCACCTGTTCGGGCGCATTCAAGAGCGGAATGAGGCCAGATGCGGCAAGACCTTCGGAATCGCCCTCCGTGTGGCCCGAAAAGACATAGATGTCGGCGCCATCGCCAAGGATTTTGCGTAGTGCCATGCCTTCTTCAACGATCGCGACGAAAAAGCTTTGAACTCCGCTTGCGGCAAGGACCTGCGCAACCTCTGCAAGCCCCAGACCATAGGCATCGGCCTTGATCACTGCGGCGGTTTCCACGTGATCCGAGGAAAGAGCATCAAGAGCGGCCCAGTTGGCGCGGACGGCATTGAGGTCGATGGTCAGGTGTGCGGCTCCCATGCCATGGGGTGTCCGACAGGCGGCGCGCATCGTCAAGCCCCCGATTGGCAACCCCGACCACTTGCGTTAGGCGCATAGGAACAGGAGAAGACCATGGGCGATATCATTCTGGTCCGCCACGGGCAGGCCAACAGTCACGCGACATGCGAGGAAGACTATGACCGGCTAAGCGATCTGGGACGCAGTCAGGCGCGGATGCTGGGAAACTGGTTGCGCGATCACGGTTATGAGTTCGACCATATCCTGTCGGGCACGCTCAGGCGGCATCGTCAGACGGTTGCAGAGATGGGGTTTCAGGCTGACGAAGACGCGCGTTTGAACGAGATCGACTATTACGGTCTGTCGGCCAGTCTGAAGGAGCGCAAGGGCGAGCCATTGCCCAGCCACGATACGTTCTCCGACCACATGCCCAAGGTCTTTGCCGCCTGGAAAGAGGCCGAGATCGAAGGGAACGAGACCTATGACGCTTTCGAAGACCGCATTGCCACCCTTTTGGCCGAGGCCGCGATCCCCGGGCGACGGCTGTTGTGCGTGACATCGGGCGGGGTGATCGGCATGGTCATGCGCCATGTTCTGGACCTTGACCTGATGAAGCTCAGCCGGGTGATCCTGCCGATCTGGAACACCTCGTTGCACCGTCTGCACGTGCGGGGTGGTGAAACCAACCTCGCTGGTTACAACGCAATCCCGCATCTAGAAGCCCCCGACCGGGCCTCGGCCCGCACCCATTTTTGAGGACCTTACATGCTGAAACTTTATTGTGCCCCCAACACGATCTCGACCGTAGTCGTCATTGCACTGAACGAAGGCGTTCACTGGGAACCGATCCGGGTCGATGTGGCTGGCGGTGAACAGACCCGACCTGAGTATTTGAAGGTAAACCCCAAGGGCCGGGTGCCGGTTCTTCTGACGCCCGAGAGTGCGCTGACCGAAACCGGCGCCATTCTTGAATACCTGGGCGAAACCGCCTTGCCGGACCTTCTGCCCGCCGATCCCCTTCACCGGGCGCGGATGCGCGAGGTGATGTATTACCTTGGCACGACCATGCACGTGAACCATGCCCACATGCGGCGGGGCTATCGGTGGGCGGATCAGGACAGTTCTCTTTCCGATATGCAGGCCAAAGTGTCCGAGACCATGGCGGCGTCTTCGGCTTATGTCGAAGGCTTGATCGAAGGGCCGTTCATCTTTGGGTCTTCTCCGACCCTGGCGGACTTCTATCTTTACACCCTGTCAACCTGGTTGGAGCGAGACGGGGTCGGCATCGAGGCCTATCCCAGGTTCGCCGCCTTCAAGGCCGCGATGGAGGAACGTCCTTCGGTGAAAAGGGCGATCGCCGATGGATTCTTTGGTTGATTGGGTGAGGTGTCGGGCTTGGGACAAATTGCGAAATGATTTTGGCCTCACGAGCGATAGGCCGATGGCAATCAATTGCTTTTGGTCAAAGATAAGTACATGGGATGGGTTATGTCGGTAGTCGCCGAGAAAGTAAGAACGCCACCTCTCTTTGGGGAATTTATGTTTGCATTACTTGGCGTTACTGCGTGGGCTTTGGTGTTCATCACGCTATTCGGCTGAATGGTGTCGACCAATTGAATCCCCACCGCAAGGCGGACTTTGGAAACATCGCCGCCTTACGCCTCAGCAGGCGCCACGCTCTTATCCCCCAGTAACCGGACTTCTCGTTGAGGGAAGGGGATCGAAATTCCGGCCTCCTGGAAGGTGTCCCAAAGGGCCAGATACACGTTGCCCCGGATATTGGTCAGCCCGCCCGTTGGGTCGGTGATCCAGAAGCGCAGGATATAATCGACCGAACTGTCGCCAAAGCCCGTGATGTGGCAAACCGCAGGGCGAGTGGTCAAGACCCGGTCGACCGATTTGGCGGCCTCGATGGCCAGCCGACGCACTTCGTGAGGGTCGTCGTCGTAGGCCGTTCCAAAGTGGATATCGAGCCGGACAAAGTCGTTGGAATGGGACCAGTTGACCACTTGTCCGGTGATCAGGTCTTCGTTCGGGATAAGATATTCCCGACCGTCGCGCGTGGTGATCGACACGTATCGCGCGCCCAGTGCGTTGATCCATCCGAAGGTGTCGCCGATGGAAATGACGTCGCCGGGCTTGATCGACTTGTCCAGAAGAATGATCACCCCCGAGACCAGGTTCGACACCACCTTTTGCAGGCCAAATCCCAGGCCCACGCCGATCGCACCCGACAGAACCGCAAGGCCGGTCAGGTCGACGCCAACCATCTTCAGGGCAATGAAGAACGCCGCGCCAAACAGCAATACTTGCAGTAACTTTACAGCAAGTACCTGCATAGAGGGCGAAATTTCTGTGTTCGACTTGATGCTTTTGGATGCGGCCTGTGTCAGAAGCCGGGCGATCAGAAACAAAACTGTGATCGCCGCCGCTGCCTGCACGATGGTCAAAAGCGACAGGTGGAAATCCCCAATATCCAGGGCGAGGCTGTCCAGAACCCGGCTGACCTCGTCCACGAGTCCGGTGTAATACAGGATCACGAAGGCCCAGAGAGACCAGCGCACGATCTTTTGCAGCAACGCGTTATGGATCAACCGTGACGCAAAACCAACCGCCAGGATGGCGATGGCGATGGTGCCCACAAGTTCCAGCAGAAAGCGGCGCGACGGAAAGGGTGTAATTTCCGCCATGATCCGCGCCGCGATCCAGATCAAGAGTGTGAAAACGATCAGCCATAGTCGGTTTCTGACCAGTAAAAGCACGCGCAACTGCCATTTCGGCCGACCCTCAAGCGAACGCAACCAATTGGTGAATCGCGGCTCGATCGCCCTTTTCAGCCACCAGGACAGGCCAACGCAGGCCACCAAAATTCCCAGTTGATAAAGCCTGGATGGCAACAGCAAAAGCTGGCCTTGCATCATCGCCTGAGACCAGAGGTCGTTGAATTGTGCGGTCAAAGAGCCGTCCATGGCCCAACATGGCCCGTGTTTGCCTCTGGGCGCAAGACGTCGCCTTACATCAATCCCGCGTGATAGGGGCTAGGCGCGGGCGTCCGGCTTTGCCACGATCACAGGCAAGTTCAGGAGGAACCCAATGATAATCCTACGCACGTTTCTTGCCGCGGTCCTGGCCATTGCCGTGACGGCGGCCAACGCCAATCCCTCGTTCTGGCGTTATGAATGGCCGGATACGGATTTCGAAATCACCAGCATCAAAAACTGGGCCGAGATCCTGTCGGGTGGGCCCCCAAAGGATGGCATTCCGGCGTTAAGCGATCCCGGGTTCATAAAGGCTTCGGAAGAAAGCGGCATACAGGATCGTGAACCGGTCATAACCGTTGAAATCGCCGGGCAGGCCCCCAGGACTTATCCGATCCGTTATCTGACCTGGCATGAGATCGTGAACGACAAGATTGGCTCGGTCCCGGTGGCGGTGACGTTCTGTCCCTTGTGCAATTCCGGCATGACCTTCGACCGGCGCGTCGATGGCAAGGTTTTGACATTCGGCGTGTCGGGCAAGCTCAGGAATTCGGACATGGTGATGTACGACCGGGAAACCCAAAGCTGGTGGCAACAGGCCATCGGCACTGGCATCGTCGGGGAAATGACGGGCGTGGAACTTACTCAGCTACCCTCGTGGATGGAAAGTTGGGCCGAATACAAGGCGCGCAACCCCAATGGTCTGGTCATGGCCGAGCCGCGTTGGCCGCGCATGTACGGACGCAACCCTTATGTGTCCTATGACAGTTCGTCCCGGCCGTTCCTGTACAACGGTGAAATGCCGCCCCACGACATCCCGGCGTTGTCGCGTGTCGTGCGGGTGGGTGACAAGGCCTGGCCGGTTCTCAGGCTGCGAAAAGAGGGCGAGGTCAGCGAAGCCGGTTTGACGATCAGTTGGGTCAGTGGACAGGCCTCGGCACTGGATTCAGGCACCATCAGTCAGGGCAAGGATGTCGGCACGGTTCGGGTGCGAAATGCTTCGGGCAAGGACGTGCCCCATGACGTCATGTTCGCCTTTGCGTTCCATGCCTTTTTCCCAAGCGGCACCTGGATGCTGGGGGGCTGATCGGGCTTGGATAGACGAGCGCCGGGACATTTGTCTGCAGGATGAACTGCTGCGAGGGCGTGAACGCCTGGCTGGTAGGGAGTTCCTGATCGCCCAGACGGTCAGGCCATAACCTAGACTGGCAGACCGAAGGCACCGGCGACAATGTTCAACCCAACAAGAGCCACGATCACAATCGCCAGGTTGCGCACGCTTTTGCCGGAGCGGCGAAGGCCGTTTGCGTTGATCGCCGGTCCATAGTCCATACGGTGATGCTTCAAAAGGGCAGTGTCAAAAATCGGGGTCATGGTCGTCTCCTTTTCGCTGTGATCAAGGTTGCAGGTCGTGCGACTGCTTGCTTGAGGAAAGCCCTGAGAAACCCTTGCGATTTCCTTTGAATGTGCCGGCAAAGCCTTAGAATTCTTGCACCGCATTGGTTTTCGACGTTCAGTGAGCCAATGCGGTACAGATTTTCCGACTATACGCTGGATACCGAGGCGCATGTGCTGTTGCACGACGGCATGGACCAGCGGGTCGAGCCACAGGTGTTCGACCTATTGGCGCTTTTGCTGAAGAATGCCGGGTCGCTGGTGACCAAGGATCAGATGGTCGACGAGATCTGGGACGGGCGTATCGTGTCCGAATCCGCGATCTCGGCCCGGATTGCGGCGGCCCGCAAGGCTGTGGGGGATGATGGCAAGCGTCAGGCGGTCATTCGCACCGTGGCGCGACGTGGGTTGCAATTTGTCGCCCAGTTGACAGAGGAGGATAATGGTCAGGCACAGCCCGCCAGAGGCACCGCGCAGCCCAGAGTGCGCTATGCGACGGCGGAAGATGGGTTCAAGTTGGCCTTCGCGGTCAGCGGCGAGGGGCCTCCGTTGTTGCGTGTCGCGCACCATCCGACGCACCTGGAACTGGAATGGACGGAATCCACCGAGCGGGCGTTGTTCGACGCTTTGGGCGAACGCTACACGCTGATCCGGATGGATCAACGCGGATGCGGGCTCTCTGACCTGGACACCGATGACTTCAGTGCGCAGCGAAGTGCCAAGGATATGAAAGTCGTGCTGGACACGCTTGGCATAGATCGCTGCGCGATCTACGGCAGTTCAAGCGGGGCCATGATTGCCGTCGAATTCGCGGCCTTGTTCCCTGATGCCGTGTCACACTTGATCACACTTGGAGGCTATGTCGACGGTCGGTCGGTTCGCGACAATGCGGATGTGCCGATCACCGACGCCATCATGACCATGGCAAAGGAAGGGTGGGACAAGCCCGACAGCGCGTTCATGTCAGGATTGCTGTCGGTCTACTTCCCGACGATGGACCGCGACCAGCTGAATAGGCTTGCGCGCAAATTGCAGGACAGTTGCCCGGTCGAAAACGAAATTCGCGGGCGCACATTTTTCAACCACCACTCGGTGGCGGGCATTCTGGATAAGGTGCGAGTGCCAACACTGGTCATGCATGCACGGGGCGATGCGGTGCATCCACTGTCAGTGGGTCAGAAATACGCCCGCGGCATTCCTGGGGCGCAACTTTTGGTGCTGGAAAGCCGGAATCACTATCCCTTGCCTGAAGAACCGGCTTGGCGGGACATGATCGAAGCCATGCACGACTTTCTGGCAGGCTGATCCTGACCCGTGAAGCACCTAGTCCTGAAGCGACCGCACCCCAAGATCACCATCCTGGCGCGACGCCATGGCTTTCGCAGCGGCATGGGCGCCGGCGGCGGTGGTGAAATAGGGGATTTTGTTCATCAGGGCGACATTGCGCAAGGATCGGCTGTCTTCGATAGCGCGGGCGCCTTCAGTGGTGTTCAGCACCAAGGCAATATCACCGTCTTTCATCACATCAAGAATTGTGCGTCCGCCTTCGTAGGCCTTGTTCACAGTTTCGCACGAAATGCCGCCTTCGTTCAGAAATGATGCGGTGCCGCTGGTAGCAAGGATCGAAAATCCCTGATCGGTCAGGGACCGGGCGGAGGTGAGAAGTGTCTCGGTCTTGTCGGAGTCGCGAATTGACAGGAAGACCACACCGGTTTCCGGCAATTGCGTTCCCGCCCCAATCTGTGCCTTCAGAAACGCCCGGGCAAAGTTGTTGTCCCAGCCCATAACCTCGCCGGTCGAGCGCATTTCGGGGCCAAGAAGTGTATCGACGCCCGGGAAACGGGCGAATGGCAGGACCGCTTCCTTGACTGAATACCAAGGCGTGCGGAAATCAATCAAAGACATCGGATCTTCGACACCGGTTGCCGGAATCGTCGGGAAGGCCGATAGTTTCTCGCCCGCCATCAAACGCGCAGCAATCGAGGCAATGGCGCTGCCTGTGGCCTTGGCCACGAAAGGCACCGTGCGCGAGGCGCGGGGGTTCACTTCGATCAGGAATACTTCGCCCTCTTTCACGGCGTATTGCACATTCATCAAGCCCACGACCTGCAATTCGCGGGCCAGGGCTTCGGTCTGGCGCGTGAGTTCATCAAGAATGGCGGGCGGCAGGGAATGGGGCGGCAGGGAACAGGCGCTGTCGCCGGAATGAACGCCTGCTTCTTCGATATGTTCCATGATGCCCGAGACATGCACGGCCTCGCCATCGCAAAGCGCGTCAACGTCGACCTCGGTCGCGCCCGAAAGATAGCTATCAAGCAACACCGGGCTGTCCCCCGAAACCACCACGGCTTCGCGGATATAGCGTTCAAGCTGGGGCGTGTCCTGCACGATTTCCATGGCGCGGCCGCCCAAAACATAGGACGGGCGGATCACCAGCGGATAGCCGATCCTTTCCGCCGCCTCCATGGCTTCGGCGTCGGTGCTGGCGATGGCGTTGCGGGGCTGTTTCAGGCCGAGCCGGTTCACCAAGTCCTGGAACCGTTCGCGGTCTTCGGCCAAGTCTATCGCATCGGGCGAGGTGCCAAGGATGGGGATCCCGGCCTCTTCCAGCGCGTTGGCCAGCTTCAAGGGTGTCTGGCCGCCGAACTGAACAATGACGCCATGAAGCGTGCCGTTTTCTTTTTCGACGCGGAGGATTTCCATGACGTGTTCATAGGTCAGCGGTTCGAAATACAGCCGGTCCGATGTGTCATAGTCCGTGCTGACCGTCTCGGGATTGCAGTTGACCATGATCGTCTCAAAGCCCGCATCCGACAGGGCGTAACAGGCGTGACAACAGCAATAGTCAAACTCGATCCCCTGGCCAATCCGGTTCGGGCCACCACCAAGGATAACCACCTTTTTAGCGTCCGAGGGGCGGGCTTCGCATTCGACCTCACCCATCATCGGTTCTTCATAGGTCGAGTACATGTAGGGTGTCTGGGCCTCGAACTCGGCTGCGCAGGTGTCAATGCGTTTGAAGACGGCTGTGACACCTTTGGCGTGACGCGCCTTTCGGATGTCGGACTCCGCGCGTCCGGTCAGTTTCCCAAGGCGGGCGTCGGTGAACCCCAGCATTTTCAGGTGCCGCAAGCTGTGTTCCGTGTCCGGCAGGCCATTTTGGGTCACTACTGCCTCGGCCTCGATGATCTCGCGGATCCGGGCCAGGAACCAGGGGTCGAAACTGGTGACAGCCTGAATGTCGTCATCCGAGAGCCCATGCCGCATGGCCTGGGCGATGACGCGCAGACGGTCGGGGGTTTGCTCGGCCAAGGCGGCAGCGATGGCGGCCTGATCCTGGTCCGCGCCGGCAATCTCGATCTCGTCAAACCCGGTCAGGCCGGTTTCTAGTGACGCAAGCGCCTTTTGCATGCTTTCGTGAAATGTCCGTCCGATTGCCATGGCTTCGCCGACGGATTTCATCGCGGTTGTCAAATGGGGTTCCGAGCCCGGGAACTTTTCGAACGCAAAGCGCGGGATCTTGGTGACAACATAGTCGATGGTGGGTTCAAAGCTGGCGGGGGTCACCTTTGTGATGTCGTTGTCCAACTCGTCCAGCGTGTACCCCACGGCAAGTTTCGCGGCGATCTTGGCAATCGGGAAGCCGGTTGCCTTTGACGCCAGCGCGGAGGATCGCGACACGCGCGGGTTCATCTCGATCACGACCATGCGCCCGTCGGCGGGGTTCACCGCCCACTGCACGTTCGAGCCACCGGTTTCGACACCGATCTCGCGCAATACGGCGATCGAGGCCGAGCGCATCATCTGGTATTCCTTGTCGGTCAGGGTGAGCGCAGGCGCGACGGTGATCGAGTCCCCGGTATGCACGCCCATAGGATCGACGTTCTCGATGGAACAGACGATGATCGCATTGTCCGCCTTGTCGCGGACCACCTCCATCTCATATTCTTTCCAGCCCAAAAGCGACTCGTCGATCAGGATTTGGCTGACCGGGCTTGCATCCAGGCCCGACTTGCAGATCGCCAGATAGTCGTCGCGGTTATACGCCACGCCACCGCCAGTGCCGCCCAGGGTGAAGGCCGGGCGGATGATGGCGGGCAGGCCGACGTGCTCCAGGGCCGCGACGCATTCGTCGATGTTGTTGGCAATGGTGGCCTTGGGATTTTCCAGACCCAGCCGGTCCATCGCCTCGCGGAACAATTTGCGGTCCTCGGCCATTTCGATTGCGTCGCGCTTCGCACCGATCATTTCGACGCCGAACTTGTCCAGGACGCCCATTTCTTCCAAAGCCAGCGAGGTGTTCAGCCCGGTCTGCCCGCCCATGGTCGGCAACAAGGCGTCGGGGCGTTCCTTTTCGATAATTTTGGCGACGATCTCGGGCGTGATCGGTTCGATGTAAGTGGCATCGGCCAGACCGGGATCGGTCATGATCGTGGCTGGGTTCGAGTTGACCAGGATGACCCGATAGCCTTCCTCGCGAAGCGCCTTGCAGGCCTGAGCGCCCGAATAGTCGAACTCGCAGGCCTGACCGATGACAATGGGTCCCGCACCAATGATCAGAATTGACTGGATGTCAGTTCGCTTGGGCATGGGCCGCACTCCGGGATTGCGCAAATTGTCGTGGGTTATAGGCTCTGACGCTTCGTGTGCAAGAGGCGATCCTGCGTTCCAATGCCTTATCGGCGACGCTTGTTGATTGTTCTCAAAAATTCAACAATCAGCGTAATATGCCCCACTGTTGACATAATCTCGGTCTAGCGATTGCCGGAGCTTGGTATGTGGGCAGACCGATGAGCAGATTGACAACTCCCCTTCTTGTGGCGTTGAGCGCCGGACTTGTCCTTTATGCAGTGTTCTTCGCGCAACTGGGCTTTTTCATAATTGACGAGGTTATTTACCTCTTTGCCGCTGATACCTTCCTGAACACCGGACGGCTGATTGTCGAAAACGGTCTGCATCTTGGTCAATCGGGCGATCTGTTCTGGTCCGATCTTCTGACACTGGGGCCCGGCGGGATTACGTCTCAGTACCCACCGGGGACCACTTGGGTTTGGGCACCCATTTTGGGTGTCATGGGCGAAAGGGGTGTCATCGTTTTTAACGCAATTGCGCTTGCAGGCGCTCTTTTTGCGACTCGGACCTTGGCGCGCCAAATGTTCCAGGATGAATGGGTGGCTCTGGTGGCCAGCCTTTTGTTCCTGTTTGGCACCTTCTCGCTTGAATATGCTTTCGTCTATTGGCCCCATTCCATTTCGATCTGGACGGTTACGGCCAGTTTTTACCTGTTTCTTCGCGCGCTTGAGGATCGACCGGATGTCTTTCGGCTGGCTTTCTTTTCGGGCCTTGTGCTTGGATTTGGGCTGTTGTTTCGACTGGATAACGTTCTGGCGCTGCCTGCATTTGCGCTGCTGTCTGTCCTTTATGCCGCGCGACTGGATCGCATCATCCTGGGCGGAACCCTTGGATTGGCCCCGGCGATGATTGCCCTGGCCATCGCCAATCAGATCAAGTTCGGGTCTTTCAATCCGCTGTCCTACGGTGGCAAGAACGGGCTGACCAACATCGCCGGGTATCTTCCTTTTGCCGCGATCCTTGCGGTTGCGCTTGTCGGCCTTTTGATCGTCCGTCGGTATCGGCTGGGCAGTGTGCGGTTCTGGCTGGTTTCGACGTTTGGAGTCGTTTCTGCTGGCTTGATCCTCTTACCTGATCTGCAGCGCTTTGCTCAAAAGCTGCTTGGGGGCATCCATAGCCTGATCCTGGATGCGCGAGAAATCACCAGTCCGTACAGTGGTGTTGTCGACATGCCCGACGGCACCAAATCGTTCTGGGGCCTTTCGAAAAAAGCCGTCGGGCAAAGCCTGCCCTGGCTTGGGTTGATGCTTCTTTTCGCGCGGCCATCGGCCTGGCAGCATCGCAGCCGGGCTTTGATTTCCGCCGCAGTCTTGGTTCTTGTGTTCGCCTTTCCCTTCCTGGTTCGTGGCTGGCATGGCGGCATGAGTTCGAACATGCGATATTTTCTTCCGGTCATGCCGGTTGTTGCGATTCTGGCAGCGGTGGCACTGCGCGATCTCTTGAACCGGTCGCCCTCGTTGGCGCGCAGCCTGCTTTGGGCGATACCGTTGGGTTTTGTCCTGTCCTTCGCTTGGGCGACTTTCCTTCCAACCGGGCTGGCAGGTGCCCACCAGATGCTGGCGCTCTATGTGTTCCTGGCGACGGCGCTTGTCTGTCTTGTCGCCGCCTTTGTCAGTAGAATACCTGTGGCTCATGCCACGCTTCTGGCGGCAGGCGCTGCGATTGGCGTTTCGGTCTTCAACACAATGACGGACACTGCCGTTTCGCAATTCCGACGCGAAAACAGGACGGTATTGACCGATGTCACCCAGGGTTTCGACGGGCGGATCCTGATTTACGACAAACTTCTTAGAAGTGCGCTTTTGGACCCCGATCAGATCGTGGCCGTGCCGCAGACTTTCTCGGACGGGCCGGACTCTGATCTGGTGGCGGCAGCAATCGACGCCGGGTACAGGGTTTTGATGCCCGACGTCTGGGCCGAGGAGTTCACCCAAACCCATCCCGGATACGAATGGTTCGACGTCGAAGGCCCCGTCGATGTGGCCGAAGTGATCCGCGCGCCCGAGGGCGTGCGCGAGTGATGTCCACTTGACTTCCTTAGTTGCACAGGCTGTATCCACGGCTGCAACAGCAAGGACACGACACCCATGCACGCTTTTCGCAGCCACACCTGCGCTGAACTTAACGCCGCCCATGTGGGTGAAACCGTCCGCCTTGCCGGCTGGGTCCACCGTATTCGCGATCACGGCGGCGTGCTGTTCATCGACCTGCGCGATCACTATGGCATCACCCAAGTGCTGTGCGATCCCGACAGCCCGGTGTTCAACGAAGTGGAAAACCTGCGGTCCGAGTGGTGCATTCGCATCGACGGCAACGTCAAGGCGCGCGACGCCGACCTGGTAAATCCCAAGATCCCGACGGGCGAAATCGAGGTCTTCATCCGTGACATGGAAGTGCTTGGCGCGGCCGAAGAATTGCCGCTGATCGTATTCGGCGATCAGGAATACCCCGAAGAAACCCGGCTGCGGTATCGGTTCCTGGATCTGCGCCGCGAGGCGATGCAGGACAACATGAAGCTGCGCTCGGACGTGGTTGCCTCGATGCGGCAGCGGATGTGGGATCAGGATTTTCGCGAGCATCAGACGCCGATCATCACCGCTTCGTCGCCCGAGGGCGCGCGCGACTTTCTGGTGCCGTCTCGCTTGCATCCCGGCAAGTTCTACGCGCTGCCGCAGGCGCCGCAGCAGTTCAAGCAGTTGCTGATGGTTTCGGGGTTCGACAAGTATTTCCAGATCGCGCCGTGCTTTCGCGACGAAGACCCACGCGCCGACCGCTCGCCGACGGATTTCTACCAGCTTGATTTGGAAATGTCCTTTGTCGAGCAGCAAGACGTGTTCGACACCATCCAGCCGGTGCTTCAGGGTATCTTCGAGGAGTTCGGCGGCGGCCGGACGGTCGATGCCGAGTGGCCGCAGATTTCGTATCGTGATGCCGCGCTTTGGTATGGGACTGACAAGCCTGATTTGCGTAATCCGATCAAGATGCAGGACGTGTCCGAGCATTTCCGTGGGTCGGGCTTTGCAATCTTTGCCAAGATCCTGGAGCAAGAGGGGACGGAGATCCGTGCCATTCCGGCACCGAGCGGCGGGTCGCGGAAGTTCTGTGACCGGATGAATGCGTTTGCCCAGAAGGAAGGGCTGCCGGGGATGGGTTATATCTTTTGGCGTGATCAGGGCGAAGGCATGGAAGCCGCGGGCCCCCTCGCCAAGAACATCGGACCTGAGCGCACCGAAGCCATCCGTCAGCAACTCGACCTCGGCGTCGGCGACGCCGCGTTCTTCCTTGGCGGCAAGGCCAAGACGTTCGAAACCGTCGCTGGCAAGGCGCGCGACGTTATTGGCGAGGAACTGAACCTGACCGAAAAGGACCGGTTCGCCTTCGCCTGGATCGTCGATTTTCCTATCTACGAACGGGACGAGGAAACTGGCCGCGTCGATTTCGAGCACAACCCGTTTTCGATGCCACAAGGCGGCATGGCAGCGCTGGAGGGCGATCCGCTGGATGTGCTCGGCTATCAGTATGACCTCTCGTGCAACGGTTACGAGATCGTCTCGGGTGCCATCCGGAACCACATCCCCGAGATCATGTTCAAGGCGTTCGAAATCGCAGGTTACGGCGAGGACGAAGTGAAGAAGCGCTTTGGCGGCATGGTCAACGCGTTCCGTTTTGGCGCGCCGCCCCATGGCGGCTGTGCGGCCGGCATCGACCGGATCGTCATGCTGCTGGCGGATGAAGCGAACATCCGCGAGGTCATCCTGTTTCCGATGAACCAGCGGGCCGAAGACCTGATGATGGATGCCCCGAGCGAGCCGACGAACGAGCAGTTGCGCGAACTAAGACTTCGCGTCTTGCCGCCCGAAGATTAAGGCGTCTTTGGCGTTCACCGAGTGAAGGACTTGAAACGGAATGGACCTCGCTGACTGGACACCGCCCCCATTGCCGCCCCGAAGCGAAATGTCGGGGCGGTATGTGACGCTGGAACCCCTTGAACACCGCCATATTCCCGAACTTTGGTCGGCACATAAGGGTGCCGACGAGGTTTGGCGGTATATTCCGGCTGGGCCCTTCGAAAGCGAGGCTGCTCTGGGTGCCTGGGTGGACAGTGTCCGGATCGTCCCTGACCCGATGCAGTTTGCCGTCCGTTTGGCGGATGGTCGGATCGGAGGAACACTGTCGATCATGCGGATCAATCCTTCGGCCGGTTCGATCGAGGTCGGCTATATCGTGTTTACGCCGCGTTTGCAGAAAACCAGAGAGGCCACCGAAGCGATTTTCCTGACGATCAAGTGGGCGTTCGAGGCGGGCTATCGGCGGTTCGAATGGAAATGCAACGCGGCCAATCTGGCATCGCGTCGCGCAGCGGAAAGGTTTGGCTTGTCTTACGAAGGCATTTTTCGGCAGGCCGCCGTGGTGAAGGGCGAAAACCGCGACACGGCGTGGTTCGCCGCCATTGACGGTGAATGGGCTGCTTTGAATGCGGCGTTCGAAACCTGGCTTGATCCGGAAAATTTCGATGACGATGGCCAGCAGAAATCCCGGTTGAGCGATCTAACCGCTCCGATCCTGGTTGCTCGGGATCCGGACCTGTGACGCTTGCGTCTCTGATTTGCGGCGGGTTCGACATTCAGACCCGCAATCACGCCGAGGCGATTCTAGCTCATGACTTTCCAAGCGAGCTGGATCTTTTGACCCGTGTTCTGTCCGAGTTTCGCATCCCTTTGTCCGAGGTTGTTGCCGGGGGCGGCGGCGAAGCGGGCTTGACACAACGGTTACGCCACGAATTGTCGGACATCGGTTGGCGCAAGCATCGGTTTTCGGTTCAGACAGTGGTGGATGGCCATGAACGGGCCGGGGTCAGTCACGAGGTGGATCATGTGAAGTTCGCCGAGAAAGGCGCCTTGGCCCTTGAAATCGAATGGAACAACAAGGACCCGTTCTTTGACCGTGATCTTGAGAATTTTCAACGACTTCACAGTCTTAGCGCGATAAGCTTAGGTGTGATCGTGACCCGTGGGGCCTCGATGCAGGCTGCGTTTCTGGACCGAATTACTGGCTGGCTGAAGGTCCGGGGGCTGACGACCGAGGAAGATCTGGATCGCCTGGGGCTGGGCGCGCGAACACAAGCGCAGAAAAAGGCGGTCGCCGATCAGGTGGCGCGGGGCACGCCGTTTGCCGAGGCCTTTGCGCGCAAATTCGTCGCCGACAAGTTCGGCCAGGCCACAACCCATTGGTCAAAGCTGGAAGAACGGGTGGACCGTGGGGTCGGGAACCCGTGTCCGGTACTATTGATCGGCCTGCCTGACTCCATTCTAGTCGGTGACTGACGCTAACCAATGCGTTTTGCGGTTATGCGGCACCCAAGCGAGTTCTGGCTGGTGTATGACTTGCCGTCGGCGCTGAGGGTGCCGTTTTCGGTGGCAGAGGCGGAATCAGAGCGCACGAAGATCGTGAAGTTGCGTCCCGCTGTCGTGCCGGATATCCGAAGCGCCTGTCCAAGTGAATCCTGCGCCGTTCCCGTAACCGAGGCACCGCCTGCAGATCGTATCCGAGACGTGCCGGTGGTTGTTATGAAAAGCGGGCAATTTGCGACGAACCGCCAGGTGCCGACAAGAGAAGGCCCTTTTGTTGACGGCGGGATTGACGGGTCGTCGGCCTGATCCATTGGCAATTTGCAGATGGTGCCGGTTTCGGTGCGGAGTGCGGCAAGTGCCTGGGGTGTACCCAGATCGTTGCCAGTCAGGCCCGCATTGCTGCCCTGAAGATAAGCCGCAAAGGCCGCCCTTGTTCGCCGCCCGGCGATGCCGTCCGCACCACCAGCATCGCATCCCAGCCGGTTCAACTCGACTTGAGTGGCGCGCATGATGGCGCGCCTGTCGGTCCCTGGTGCTGCGGGAACGGTGGCGGGTTCCTCAGTCTGGGGCAGGGCCGCCATCAGGTCGCGCGCCACGGTGACGACAAATTGGTCGTTGTGGTCATTGTAGGTGTCAATGAAACGCGCATAGGCATCGCGTGTGCCGATGCTGCGGGCAAGGTCGAAATCAGCGCGGATGTTACCTGATGTGGTCGTAGGCGGCCCTGGGGCGCCGACTGGGGCCGTGACGGCAGATGCTGAGTGAATGAAGAAGTCGCCAGAAAGTTCGTCGTAATAGGCCGGGAATTGCTGGTGGTTCCTGCTTTGCGCAAGCTTTCGGACTTCTTCGCGCAGTTCGAAGATCATGTCGCGAAGTTCCAGCCCCGGTTGGTCGAGTTTCGGCAAAAGCGTGCGAGTGAACACCGAATTGGCGTCGGTATCGGTGTCGCTCAGCCGATCAAGCGCCTGTTGCCCCGCGCCCGCCGAAAACAGAACGAACGTGCCTTCGGGCGCGGCAATTCGAGCAAGGCCCCTGGTGCCGCCGATGGATCGCCCGGTTGCGGTGGCGAAAGGGTTGTCTCGGCAGGCATCGACGATGGCAAGTGTGGTGCGCGCGCCGGTTCGCCGTATGCGGTCCAGCAAGTCGGAAAGTGGGATGGATTCCGATGTGATGAAGCCTTCGGTAACTCCGTTCGGGGCCGCGATATCGGTGGGCAGCAGGTAGTTTTCGCCGTCGATCTGCACTCCGTGCCCAGCATAGAATACCAGGGCAATGTCGCCGGGCTCCAATAAGGTGGTGAACCGCGAAATCGCAAGGTTCGTACTGCGCCGGTCTGCATTGACACTCAGAACAATGTCATACCCCGCCCTGGTGACTTTTGCGGCCACTGCGTTGGCGTCGGCCACGGCTTTATGCAGGGGCGTAACCTCTTCATAGGCGTCGTTGCCGATGATCAGTGCGACCCTCTTTGCCGCATGTGCTGCCCAGGGAAGTGAAAGTACGCAAGCAAGCAGAAGAATACGAAGCATGTGGTCCGGTGTCCCTAGGATGAGATGCCAGATCTAGTTAGGATCAAGCGGCCTGGGAGTGGGCGTGTCGTAAAAGTTCCGATGCCTCGGGCCGGGCTTACTCGGCGGCCACCGAGGAATTGTGGCTGTAGGTTTTCCAGTCCGGCTTGTAGTCGGCATCGGCCTGGTTGCCCCAGACCGTCCAGCCCTTGCGCACACCTCGCCCGAAAAGCTCAAGATACGGACCCCAGGAGCAGTCCTCGATGATGCGATATTGCTCGTCGGGCTTGCGTGAGTGTTCGCGTTTGCGGCTTTGGATCATGTTGACCTGTCGACGCCCCGGCGCCTCGGTCCGCACGTTCTTGCCACGGGTGCCGAACAGCAGGATTTCGGTCACGTTTCGAAAATAGAACCCCACACCGCGCCCGTCCGAACCGCCGTCCTTGCGGATTTTATGCCAGACAAGGTTGGATTTATACTCAAACCCCCAGGCGTTCAGTACCTGCAATCCCTCCGGCAAAAGCGCATTTGGCACCCAAAGATAGCAATGGGCCCGCTCTTCCAGATGAGAGGCAACGGGCAGGGCGCAAATGTCGTCAAGCTCCATCGTTGGATAGCGTGCCAGACGCTTGTGTTCCGGGGCAACCTTGCCGGTGCGATTCACAAATCGCCAAGGCGGATCGGCCAGAACGGTGCCGAACCGGTCGTTGGATAGAAAATCTTCCAGGTCTTGTGCTGCGCCTTGCCCCATATCCAACATGATGGTCCGTCCGGTGGTGAAATGCCAGTAGAACAGTACGTGAACAAAGGCCGGTCGGCAATCCCGATCTAGACCGGTTGCAATTCGTCGATCCGGTTTTCGACCGCTTTGGCCAAATCGCCCACGGTGCCGGACGTTCCGGCCCGAAAAGCATCGGCAAGCTCGATCAGGTCACGATCACCCGCATCCTTGCCGAGACTGGCCAGAAAGGCCGAAACATAATCCAGCGTCTGGGCGTCGGGACCAGTTTTCAGAAGATCGACCGCAAGGCAAAGATCGTCGCGCAATGCGATTGGGTCAGGGCTGACCGTATCCGGCGAGGGGCGCGCGATTTGGGGCGGGCTCAGACCGCCTGGAAGTAGGCCAATCACGGTGGTCTGAAAATGCGAGATCGATGCAATCGGCTTGGCAAGAAAGGCATCGGCCCCAGCCATCAGCGCCGCCTCTTGCAGGGTTTCGTCGCCCGATATGGCCAGGATCGCTTCGATCCGGGGTTCGCCGCGTGCCATCTGTTCGATCAATTGCAGGCCAGAACCATCGGGCAATCCAAGGTCAATGACCGCGACACGCGGGCGATAGCTGCGTAGGTGCCGTTTCGCCGACGCCAGACTTTCTGCGCGCCGGATCCGAGCGCCGGAACGTTGGCAAATCAGCCGCAGCCCCTCGCAGGCGTGGCGGCTATCTTCGACGACAAGGACCAACGTGCCAAGAAGTGGGCGTTCCGCGGTCGGCGGCTGCAGCATGATCAGATCTTCAAGCGATTCGGGCATGTGGGCTGCCTCTGCTGGTGGGTCTGGGCGTATATTGGGCAAGGAATGGCTAACGCCTCGTTAATTGCCGTCCTGCGTCGGCCTGTCCCTTGAAGGCCTTCGCCAGCCATCCCATAACGACGCGTACACAACATCGGAGAGACGAGGATGATCGGACGGCTCAATCACGTGGCCATAGCGGTGCCGGATTTAGAGGCGGCGTCGGCTCAGTATCGCGACATGCTGGGGGCCGAGGTCGGTGCGCCTCAGGACGAGCCGGACCACGGTGTGACAGTGGTTTTCATTACCCTGCCGAACACCAAGATCGAGCTTTTGCATCCCTTAGGCGAAGGGTCACCGATTACCGGGTTCCTTGAAAAGAACCCGGCTGGGGGCATTCACCACATCTGTTACGAGGTTGAGGATATTAGGGCCGCCGCCGAAAGGCTTGCGTCCGCTGGGGCCCGTGTTCTGGGCAATGGAGAGCCCAAGATCGGCGCCCACGGTAAGCCGGTTCTGTTTCTTCATCCCAAGGATTTCACCGGCACTCTGGTCGAACTGGAAGAGATCTGATGAGCGTCGTTTCGGCACTTGTTCTGTTTGCCGTGATTTGGTTCCTGGTGCTGTTCGTTGTTTTGCCGATCCGGTTGGAAACCCAGGGCGACGCAGGGGAACGCATCGAAGGGACCCATGCGGGGGCGCCGTCATCGTCGTTTTCGATGCGCCGGAAGCTGCGGCTGGCGACGTTTTGGGCGGTCCCGATTTGGGTTGCGATCGTGTCGGTGATCCTTTGGGGCGATATTTCGGTCCGGGATATCGACATGTTCAACCGGATGGGCACTGAAGAGGCCGGATAGGAGAGGCTTTGCCTTCAATGGCCCTTAGGCAAAACGCTTCAAAGTTTTCGGGGCAGAGGTATTCGCATTCAGTGAAGCGTGTGATTTTTGTTGAATGACAGGGGTTTAACGGGCTGTCTTGTGGTAGATATGGGTAAAGGTCGCAGCCCCGAATATCGGCACCACAAGGTTCAAAAGCGGGATTGTCAACGGTACAGCCATGGCAGCGCCCGCGATCCAGATCATAGGAAGGTTGCGGCGAAAGCCCCGGCTGGCCTCGCTGCGCGCAATTCGGCGCACGGCAACCATGCGAAAGTATTCACGTCCCAGGAGGTATCCGTTCAACCCATAAAAGACAAAAGGCGCAGCGGGGGTGACGTAAAGCACGAGTGCTGCGGCGTTGGCGGCAATCAGAATGGCAAGAAAGCCAAGCGATTCCCTAATGTTGTCGGTTAATCTCATGGTGTGGGGCGGCCCGAGGTTGGGGTAGTGGCGCGCTTCGACAGCGTCGGCGACTTCGTCAAGAAAGATACCCGTGAAGGCCGAGGCCACCGGCACCATCAGGAAGATCGACAATACCATCATCAGCAGGACCGACCCCCATGATAGCAGAGTATCGACAAAAGTGACTTCGCCGATCCAGGGCAGGGTGAAGGTGTCGGGCACCATCCATGAGACGCCAAAGAAAACAAGCGCATAAAGGGCGGCGAGCAAAAGAAAGGTCAGGCCGATGCCCTTGATCAGGACGGCGCGAAAACGGGGATCGCTCATTTGTGCCAACGCGGCGAAAAAGGCGGAAAACATCAGGCCTCGATCCACTCGGTGATGGCGTCGATATTGGGGCGCGGGCGCTCGGGCGGTGCAATGGTCTCGGTGCCGATGTGGATCACTCCTGCGATCCATTCATGGGGCATGAGGCCGAGATTGCGCTCACGCCAGTCGCGGTCATGGCTGGCCCAGCCCGTAAGCCAGTTCGCCCCCCAACCCGCCGCGAGACAGGCGTTCAGAAGTTGCAGACAGGCCGCGCCCGCAGAGAGGGTCTGTTCGATTTCAGGCACCTTGTCCGAAGGTTTCGGGCTTGCCACGACGACCACTGCCAATTCGGATTGGGAGTATTCAAGCACGGCTTTTTCGACCTTTCCTATGTCGATGCCAAGATCCGCGCCTTTGGCGGGCAGGGTTTCCGATAATCTTTGCAAGGCGTCCTTTTCCAGTACAAGGAACCGCCAGGGTTCAAGTTTGCCGTGGTCCGGGCAGCGTCCGGCGATGGTCAGGAGGCCGCGCAAGGTGTCACGATCCGGAACGGGTCCGCTTAGGGTTTTGGCCGGGCGAGACCGACGGGTTTCCAGAAACTGAAGCGCGTCGGGATTGGGGCTGGGCATCGCATTCTCCACTGTTGTCGTTCACCTAGGCTTTGCGGACGGCGTTGTGAAGACCTGCCGCCCGAGGACTTAAGAGGCCCAGGCAAGAGGCGCAGGCAGCGCAACATCGGACAGATCCACCCGAAGAACCCTGCGGGAACCCGGCGAAGTCGTAGTCCGCGACCGGTGAATCGTCAGCATGGACAGGGCAACGATGTCGCCGGCCTGAGCCTCCAGAACTTCGGTTTTGCATTGATCGACGACGCGAAGAGCGTTTTCGGTGGGGACCAGGCCGGCGTGATGGCTTCCGGTGGCAATCTCCATGGCGCCGTTTTCGGCGGTGTTGGCATCAATGTGGATGCGGGTGAAGACCATGCGTTTCAGGACCTCCAAGGGTGGTTCGGCGTGCCAGACCCCGGCTTTGCGGGTCCAATTGGAGTATCCTGGAACCGCGTGTTTTTCGGCCAACGCGATGACCCGGTCCTGATGCCAAGGCAAGCTCCAGTTATTTGTGCCGGTTTTGTCAAACGCCACGGCGCGAACCGGGCGGTGATCGGGCCAGATGGCATTTAGCCTTGCAAGCCATTGACTGCCCTCGAATAAATCCTCGGTAGCGATGCGTCGTCCCGGACGCTTTTGTGCGTCGAACACGTCGGCGAGCATGCTCAGTTCGTTCTTGGGCACCGCGGCGCGCAGCCAGATGCGGCCGTTCTGCTCGAATTCCTCGTGGGGCGATCTGCTCACATAAGGGCCTCGGCCATGTCGTCGATCACCTTGTCGAGATAGGCGTCGAACCGTGCATCTGGCTGGCGCTTTTCCAGGGTTTCCGCAAAGAGATCGGGGGCGTCAATGGCGCTTCCCGACATCTGGGCCAGAACCGCGTGACCACAAAACGGCACGTAGGTTTCCGAGTACCCGCCCTCGTGGGCCATGGCGAGCCGACCGCCGCAGATGTCGTCGGCCAGGTTCATCACATCGCGGGTCATGTCGCGGAATGTCTGTACGCTGGCCAGCATTCGTCCAAGCGGGTCGAAGGCTGCGGCGTCGAACCCGCAGGCAATCACGACGAGGTCGGGTTGAAAGGCGCGGATCGCGGGGATTGCAAGGCGGTTCAGCGCTGCAAGGTATCCCTTGTGGCCGGTGCCGGGGGGAAGGGGGAGGTTGAGGTTGGCACCTTCCCCGTCGTCCTGGCCGCGGTCTGAAAAAGCTCCGGTATCAACGGGATAGTTCCTGTCCTGGTGGATCGAAACGGTCAGCACATCGGCGCGGTCGTAAAAGATCGCTTCGGTGCCATTGCCGTGATGAACGTCCCAATCCAGAACAGCGACCTTTTCGACCCTACCTTCGGCAAGTGCTGCTTCGACCGCGATGGCCACGTTCGCCAGCAGGCAAAACCCGTTCTGCCAGTCGGGCAGGCAGTGGTGGCCCGGCGGGCGCGACAGGGCATAGGCGTTGCGGTGGGTGCCGTCGAGAACCGAGAAGACCGCGGACTTGACCAGCCCGGCCGAGAGCGCGGCGATCTCGTATCCGCCTTGGCCATAGGGTGCGCGCATACCGGTTTCTCCGCCGCCCGCATTCGAACGGGCGCGAAAATCGTCGAGAAACGCGGCGGGGTGGATACGTCTGAGATCGACTTCGCTTGCTGGTGGCGCGCTTGATGCGGCAAGTTCGTACAACAGCCCGGTGACGTCCATCAGGTTCTTGAACCGTCGTTTGGTTTCGGGGTTTTCAGGCAGCCCGCCGCCTGGCTGGATCAGCCCGCCCGCGGGCATCATGAATGAGTAATTGCCGCCTGAATGCCAGAAGCATTGCTCGTCCCAGAAGAATCCTGTTGTCATGGCTGGACGTTAGGTCGGGAGGCCCCCGGGGTTCAAGCGGCAGGTTGAGCAAATTCATACGCTAGACATAACGCCCGCCCTGTTCTGCCATATCCGCATCAGACGTGCTTTCCAGGTATTCTCGGAAGGATTTCGAGAACCCAAGGCGGCGCTCGCTCCACCAGCGTTGTGTCCCCGGGCGGTGAAAGAACCATAATAGGTTGTCCCTGTGCCCGTCCCAGAATTCGTTGTCGATCATGCCCGACCGGTATTGAAAATAGGCGTTCTCGTATTTTCGGAACAAGCTGATGCCGAGATAGGCGAACTGCAGATACTCGTCATCGTCCAGGCTCTCGGGATCAGCCATGCCCTCGGCGTAGAGCTTTGATTTTTCTTTGCTTTCAGCAACAATCGCGGCCATGTCGCCCAGGGCAGCAACGGCTGTCTGGTAGGTTTGGGAATAGGTTGCCCGCGTGCTGGCCCGAACCTGGATCGCCAGATATACGACCGTCAGAGATACGGCGACGGACCCGACGATGCTGGACATGATCTGGATCACTTCAATCATGGGCCACCTTTCAATGCCGGTTTGTGCGATGATTTTAGATCAAGGCGCGCTGTTCGTCGTCTCACTGGTGAGTATACTTTAGCCATGACCATCCAAAGGGCCGACACCAAACAGAAAATCCTGCGCGCGGCCTATGAGCTTTTCTATAGGCAGGGCATTTCACGTGTCAGCGTTGACGCCATTGCGGCGCGCGCGGGTGTGACAAAGCGAACGGTCTATTACCATTTTGCCAGCAAGGACGAAATTGCAGGCGGTGTGCTGGACGTTCAGCATCTTTTGCTGATGCAGCAGTTCGAAGGCTGGGTCGGTGGTGTGTCTGGAGGGGTGACCGAGATCCTTAGTGCCCTGTTCGACAAGCTGGAAGCCTGGTCCGAGCGACCAGATTGGCTGGGGTCGGGGTTTTCCCGCATTGCGGCCGAGCTTGCCGATATGCCGGGTCATCCCGCGCGACAGGCGGCCAAACGGCACAAGGGGGCGGTCGAGGCCTGGCTGGCGGAGAGGTTGGGGGACGCCGGGGCCATGGCCCCCGAACAACTGGCAAGACAGGTGATGGTACTGATAGAAGGTGCTATGGGCCTTGCTTTGATCCACAACGACCGGGGTTACATCACGGCCGCAGGACACGCGGCCCGAAGCGTGGCCCAGGTCAACACACCGACAGGATGAGTGCACGCGATCAGTCGCTTCTTTCCTCGATCTTCACGGCATTCCAAAGGGCGTCCATTTCTTCCAGTGACGATAGGGTCGGTGATTTCCCGTTGGCGGCCAGCCGATCCTCGATGGCGGCGAACCGGCGTTCGACCTTGGCGTTGGTGCGTCTCAGGGCCGCTTCGGGGTCGATGTCCCAGTGCCGCGCGAGGTTGACGAGAGCGAACAACAGATCGCCAAACTCGGCTTCGGTGGCGTCTTGTGACGTTTCTCGGGCTTCTTTCAACTCGTCGATCTCCTCAGCAATCTTGTCGAGTACAGGCCCCGTTGCCCCCCAATCAAAGCCCACCCGCGCCAGTCGTTTCTGAAGCTTCAAAGCCCGCAATAGCGCCGGAAGACCAAGAGCGACACCGTCCAGGGTGCGGGTTTCGCCCGACTTTTCCCGTTCAGCGGCCTTGGCTTTTTCCCAGTCGAGGGTTTGTTGTTCGGCAGACTTGTCGCGGTTGTCCGATCCAAAGACATGGGGGTGGCGGTCAATCATTTTCGCGGTGATCCGGCGCGCAATCGTTTCGGTGTCAAAATGGCCCGCTTCGGCGCCGATCTGGCCGTGATAGATCACTTGCAGCAGCAGATCGCCCAATTCGCCCTCAAGTTCGTCCCAGGCTTGGCGTTCGATGGCATCGGCGACCTCGAAGGCTTCTTCGATGGTATAGGGCGCGATGGTCGAAAAACTTTGTTCGATGTCCCAGGGACAACCTGTTTCGGGGTCGCGCAGACGGCGCATGACCTCGATCAGGCGGGGGAACCCATTGGGCACATCATGGATCGGGTCTGGGCGGGCCATGTTTTTCCCCTTTTGCCGGTCTATCTCAGGTAATAGATTTCACACCAAACAGATGGAAGTCCACCGGAGGTTAGATGGCACTGGAAGATGCAGGCGACGAGGTAGACCGGGCAATCGGGTCCGAAGCTCGGGGGTTGGCCTACGAAAACCCATTTGCTGGGGTGCCGTCATTTCTAAGGCGCCGGTTGACCAAGGATTTGCAGGGTGTCGATCTTGCGATCAGCGGCATTCCGTTTGATCAGGCGGTCACAAATCGTCCCGGCGCACGGTTCGGGCCGCGGGCGATCCGCGAAGCGTCGACGCTAATGGCGGGTGATTTGCCCTATGGCTGGGGCTATAGCCCATTGGAGGTCCTCTCGATTGCGGATGCCGGGGATATGGCGTTCGATTATGCACGCGCGGGCGAGGTGCCTGCGCGGATCGAAGCCCATGTGAGCGCGTTGATCGGGGCGGCGAAGGGCTGCATCCTGTTGGGTGGCGATCATTCGATGACGCTGGCCAGCCTGCGCGCCCATGCGGCGAAATACGGTGCCTTGTCGCTGGTGCAGGTCGATGCCCATCCCGACACATGGACGGACGATGCACCTGATCGCGTCGATCATGGCAACATCATCTACAAGGCCATTCGCGAGGGGCTGATTGACCCCAAACAATCTGTTCAAATCGGCACAAGGGTTGAAGTGGAAGGCGAGTTTGACAGCGGCCTGACCCGGATCGACGCGCGTGCGATCCATGAAACCGGCGCCGAGGCCACGGCCGAGCGGGCCCTGGCGGTCACCGGTGATGCGCCGGTCTACCTTAGCTTTGACATCGATGCCCTGGATCCGGCCTTTGCGCCCGGGACCGGCACACCGGTCTGGGGTGGGCTCAGCACAGCGCAGGTTTCCGTGCTTTTGCGTTCGATGGCCGGGGTAAACCTTGTCGGGGCCGATGTGGTCGAGGTGTCTCCGCCGTTTGATCACGCTGGTATCACCGCACTTGCCGGTGCCGCCATTGCCTATGATCTGATTGCACTTTGGGGGTGGGGGCGACAGAACGAATGATATTCAATCCAGTCTACAGGCCATTTTCATGGAAACATTTCTTGCCCTTTTGATCATCCTTCTTCTAATTGCCCTCTGGTGGCGGTTCTGGCCCGATGACCGGGATCGCTGGCACGTCGACCCTGCGGATGACGAAGAAGCACGCCGTAGCGAGGTGCGCCTGATCGGACTGGATGCGCCGCGTTTTCCTTGTGACGCCGAAACCGTTCTGGCCACCATGACCGAGATCGCTGGCCGTGAACCGAGGGCCAAACTTCTGGACGGAAGTATCGAAGAAGGCATGATGACCTATGTCGTGCGGTCGCGCTTCGGATTTCGCGATTACGTCACGCTGAAAGCCGTGGACGAGGTCGGTGCTTCGAAGCTGTCGGTCTGGTCACGCCCGCGGATCAACGGCCCCGACTGGGGTGCCAATGCCAGCCGGATGGACCACTGGTTGCAACAGGCGGAACATGCGCTGGCTGGGTGAGGGGACCACTTCGGAAGACAGGCACCCGGTACCGGTATCGCGCCAGATTGGGACGTTCAGCGACATGTCGCATTTGGCCATGAAGGCGCGGCCATCGACGGTCAGGCAGATGCTTTCGCCAAGCTCGACCCGCATGCCCTGGGTGTCGGTGCAATAGCAATCAACCGTCTTGCCGCTTGGGCTTGTCACATCGGCTATTGCCGGGCCTGCAATCAGGCAGGCAAGTGTCAGAAAGCGCAACATGGGGCCAAGTTTAACGGATTTCGCGAGATTTGGGAAGAATTGGGTGCGGTTGCGCGCTGTTTTCGGCTTTTTGGGCTAGAACAACGCCGACGGTTGCCATTCTGCGCACAACGACGCCCTGAACTTGACGCCGCCCGACCGATAGGGGACAGGGAACCATGGTGCCTTTAGACACACTTGAGCAAATCCGGTCACGGTTTCAGTTCCTTGAAGCCAAGATGGCAGACGGGGCCGAAGCTGGTGAAATTGCGGCTTTGGCGCGCGAATACGCCGAGTTGAAACCCGTCGTTGCCGAGATCGAGGCTTACCGCGACATGCTGGATGCTCAGGCCCAGGCAGAAGCCATGCTGGACGATGCGGAAATGCGCGAGTTGGCTGAAGAGGAACTGGCCGGGCTGAAAGAGGCGTTGCCGGAGCTGGAGGGGCGTTTGAGGGTTGCTCTGTTGCCAAAAGACGCAGCCGACGCGCGCCCTGCGATCATCGAGATACGGCCCGGAACCGGCGGCGAGGAGGCGGCACTTTTTGCCGGGGATCTATTACGGATGTACCAGCGGTATGCTGAAACAAAAGGCTGGCGGTTTTCGATCATCGAACTGGCCGAGACCGAACTGGGCGGCGTGAAAGAGGTGGTCGCCAATGTTGCCGGCGATGGCGTCTTTGCGCGGCTGAAGTTCGAAAGCGGCGTGCATCGGGTTCAGCGGGTGCCGGAAACGGAATCGGGCGGACGTATCCACACTTCGGCGGCGACGGTCGCGGTTCTGCCCGAGGCCGAAGAGGTCGACATCGACATTCCCACAACCGACATCCGTATCGACACCATGCGCGCCTCGGGAGCTGGGGGACAGCATGTGAACACGACGGATTCGGCCGTGCGGATCACCCATATTCCAAGTGGGATCGTCGTGACCTCTTCCGAGAAATCCCAGCATCAGAACCGTGCGATTGCGATGGCGCATTTGCGGTCGAAACTTTTTGATCTTGAACGCCAAAAGGCGGACGAAGAACGCGCTGCCGACAGGAAGGCCCAGGTGGGGTCGGGGGATCGGTCCGAGCGGATCCGGACCTATAATTTCCCGCAGGGGCGGATGACAGACCACCGGATCGGGCTGACTCTCTACAAGCTGACCGAGATCGTTGGCGGCGACCTGGACGAGGTAATTGATGCGCTGATTGCCGCCGATCAGGCCGAAAAGCTGGCGGAACAAGGGTTGTGACATGGCCCGGACGGTCGGCGACGAAATTGCGGATGGGGCTGACAGGCTGCGATTGGCCGGGATACCTTCGCCCGAGCGCGACGCGCGATGGCTCATGGCCGCCTGTCTTGGCGTACCGCGTGACCGACTGACGCTGCATGTGAAGGACCCGCTTTCAGGTGAAGCCGAGTTCTTCTATCCGCATTACATAAACGAACGGCTTGAACGGCGACCTGTGTCGCGCATCTTGGGTGAACGAGAGTTCTGGGGTCGTGTTTTCAAGGTGTCGGATGCCACCCTGGACCCGCGTCCTGAAACCGAAACCTTGGTTGAAATTGCGCTGTCCCAACCATTTTCGCAAGTGCTTGACCTTGGCACAGGGTCGGGGTGCATTCTGGTGTCGCTATTGGCCGAGCGCGGCGAGGCCACCGGTGTGGGCACAGATATTTCGCCCGAGGCCGTACTGGTCGCCGGCGAAAACGCAGCCACGGCAGGGGTCGCTAATCGGCTGATTTTGCCTCTTTCCAACTGGTATTCCAGTATTGGTGGGAGATTTGACCTGATTGTCTCGAACCCACCCTATATCGCGGCCTCCGAGATGGACGAACTGGCGCCCGAAGTGCGGGATTACGACCCGCGCCGTGCTTTGACCGACGAAGGCGACGGGTTCTCTGCCTATCGTGCGATTGCCGCCGGTGCTTTGGATCATTTGACGCCGGGAGGCAGAATTCTGGTTGAAATCGGTCCGACCCAAGGAGAGGTCGTCATGACGCTTTTTCACGATGCAGGCCTTGACGACGTCAGGGTCCATCCCGATCTTGACGGCAGAGACCGGGTTGTATCTGGGCGCCGCGGCCCATGAGTTAGGGTGGCAATTTTGCTCAATTCCCTGCATTTCCGGGGTGTATGGTGCAAAAACTGCTTGGCAAGGCGGTTTTCACTGATTAAACAATTCCCTGCGGGCGGCGAGAGCAACTGCTGCATCTCCCGGTTTATCTGCCAAATCCATGCACGGACGGACGCCTGAAAGACAGGCGCATGATTTACAAAGGGTTCGTGCATCACCAGACCAAAGGCTGGACCAAAAGCATATGAGATCTTCCAAGTCACGATCGCGGTCGAAGTCGAACCGTAACCGTTCCGTAGGCAATGTCGTCAATCGGGTTTTCGATAGTTCCGGCCCCGAGGGTAAAGTGCGCGGCACGCCGCAGCAGATTATCGACAAATACAATCAACTGGCTCGGGATTCCCAACTTGGCAACGACCGAGTGGCGACCGAGAACTTTCAGCAACACGCTGAACATTACCTGAGAATGTTGGCCGAGGCGCAGCGTGAACAGGCTGAAAGACAGGCGCAGCAGCAACAACAGCAAGATCGCCAGAGAAACAATCCGCAAAGCAATCAACAGAACAATCCGCAAGGCGGCCCAGGACGCGGCGATGAGCGCGACGGCCAGCAATCTCGCGGCGACCAGGCCAATCCGGGTGGCGGGGATCAGCCGTCGGCACAAAAACCGATCAGTGATCAGGTCGACGCAAAGAAGACCAGCGGCGGTCCGGATGTGATTGACGTTGCTTCCGAAGACAGCCAGTTGGTTGAGACGCCGGAAAACCGTGCGCCCCGTCCGCGCCGCAAGAAACCCGCACCGGCAGCCAAGGCGCCTGAAACGGACGATCAACCGGCTCCTCCGGCCGATGCGGCTGAATAACCGGGCGCTAGGTTTCCAAGACTTCTGACAAGGCGCAAAACCGTTCGATGTCGATGGTTTCGGCGCGATCCGTCGGGTCGATCCCTGCCGCGCGCAACCGATCTTCGATGTCAGGTGCAAGCCCTTTCAGGCTTGAGCGCAGCATCTTGCGGCGCTGATTGAAAGCCTTTGCCACAAGGCTTGTGAGCGCCTTTGGATTGGCCGGGAAACGGGGTTCAGCCAAGGCCGCGATATGAACCACGGCCGAGCGGACCTTTGGGGCGGGTGTAAAGGCCTGGGGAGGCAGGTCCATCACGATCTTCGCGGTCGAACGCCATCCGGCAAGGATCGACAACCGCCCATAGGTCTTGGTGCCTGGTTGCGCGACGATGCGTTCGGCGACTTCGCGCTGAAACATCAAAGTCAGGCTGGACCAGACGGGCGGCCACTCTGGCGGGTCAAGCCACCGGGTCAAAAGTTCGGTTCCGACATTGTACGGCAGATTAGACACGATCTTGATCGGTGGGTTCAAATGTTCGCTGAGTTTCAGATCAAGGGCGTCGGCGTTGATAACTTTCAGCCGACCGGGATACGCCTCGGCGATCTGGGCAAGGGCTGGCAGGCAACGGGCGTCCTTTTCAATCGCCAGCACTCGGCGAGCGCCCTCGGCCAAAAGCCCCCGGGTCAAACCCCCAGGTCCCGGACCAACTTCTAGCACATCGGCGTCCTCAAGGTTTCCGGCAGCACGAGCGATCTTGGCGGTCAGGTTCAGGTCCAGAAGAAAATTCTGGCCCAGTGATTTGCGGGCCACAAGGCCATGGGTCGCGATCACGTCGCGCAGTGGCGGCAGGGAGTCGATGGCGCTCACGCCGTCCCAAGCGCGGTTTGGGCATGGGCCATGCGCCAGGCCAAACGCAAGGCCTCGATCATTGAAGCCGGGTTGGCAATGCCCTGTCCCGCGATGTCGAAGGCTGTGCCATGGTCGGGCGAGGTGCGCACGAAGGGCAGGCCAAGCGTTACATTCACGCCGGTGTCGAAGGCCAGCGTTTTCACCGGAATAAGGGCCTGATCATGGTACATTGCGATGGCGACGTCATAACCGGTGCGGGCCTGGTCGTGAAACATCGTGTCGGCCGGCAGGGGTCCGGTGATGGCCATGCCTTCGGCGCGAAGCCGGTCACAGACCGGAGTAATCACACTGGCGTCTTCCTGGCCCAGCATTCCGCCTTCACCCGCATGGGGGTTTAGTCCGGCAACAGCGATCCGGGGCTTTGAGATGCCGAAATTCTGGTGCAGTGCGGCCTCGGTGATGCGGATCGTGGTTTCCAAGAGGTCCGGTGTCAGCGCGTCGGGCACCTCGGCCAAGGGAATATGGATGGTGGCAGGAACCACGCGCAAATCCCGGCCTGTCAGCATCATCACGGGATGGTCGATCCCGGCGAGGTCGGCAAGAAATTCGGTATGGCCGGGAAAGCGGAAACCCGCATGGTCGGCTAGTTGTTTCTTCGAGATCGGCGCCGTGCAAATCGCCGAAGCTGCGCCCTTTTGAACCAGATCTACCGCGCGTTGGATCGCCTCGACCACGCCAAGCGCGTTTTCAGGTGCCGGATACCCGGGGCGAGCGGGGGACCGAAAAGCATGGGGCAGGATGGGCAGACCGTCCTTGGCGACGCGCGCGGCCTTGCCCGGCGTTTCGATGATCGCCACGGGTGCTTCCTGGGGCATATGGCCGGGGTCGCCAATCACAAAAAACGGGATCTCGTCCTTCAGGACCCGCCAGGCACCAAGGGCAACTTCCAGGCCAATGCCCGAAGGATCGCCGCAGCTAACAGCCACGGGTGGCAGATCGGTCATCTTCATAGGTCAGTTCGTCAGGTCGATCACGACAGTTTCAGAGCGCAACTCGGCCAGATAATGGGCTGCCGTCGTGCCAAGCCGCGTGTTCACAAGGCGATTGCCAACGATGTTGAGATCCACGGTGTTCTCTTCGCCCGGACGGCGCTGGCACAGCATCAGAACGGTCGCGCCGCCGCCCCTGACAAGAGCCGTCGAAACCTCAAATTCGTCCAGCGTACTCAGTTCGCGCAGAATGTCTCCGGCGATCTCGGACCGAGGCTTTGTTTCCCGAACCAGTCGCTCCTCGGGCAGTCCTATCGCCGCCCCATAAAGATCGTCGCAAGTATCGACTTCAGCAGCAACTCGCTGCGCTTCGGCCTGTCCGCCGCCAGTAATGAAAAGCGCATATTCGACAAACATGTCCTGCTGCACCCCGCTGGCCACCCGTTCGACGTCGCGCATCAGGAAGACGCCGACTGAGTTTTCCAGTTCGACAGGGCGGCTGACCTGACCGGGCGACAAAGCCCCGATGATACCACGCACGTCATCCGGCAGCACCTCGAGCGCCACCCAATCCAGCTCTCCGCCGCGTGCAGCCGATGGGGCAATCGAAAACTGGCGGGCGGCGGCGGCAAAGTCGGATTCGTTGGTCAGGGTCGCAATCTCGGCGGCTCGTGCCCGCGAAGCCAAGGCGGTTTCAGGTGAAGCCGTAGGAAGAAGCACTTCGGACACCAGTACTCTCACCCCGCCTTCGGTGCCCGTCCGTGCCAAAGTTCGGGGCAGGGTGATCCGGGGGATCGAGCCGCGGGCTTCGTCGTTGAAGCGTGTGCGAACCAGTTCGCGCCAGGCAACGCCTGCGGTCATGAAGTCACGGAATGTTTCGGTTTGAATACCGGCCTGGCCAAGCAAGGCCAGAAGCTGTTCGGTTTCCAGATTGGCGCGCCCGGCGAATTCGGCCATGCCCGCTTCGACCTGCTCGGGCGAGATTTCAAGTTCGGCGTCGCGCACAGCGCTCATTTGAACGGCTTCGTTTATCAACTGTTCTCGGGCAAGTTCGCGGACGTCGCCGGCGGCGCCAAGAAGGGTCAGGAATAGCGTTCTCTGGTCGATCTGGTGACGCGTAACCACACTGTCGCCGACCTGGATTTCAGGCGAGAATTTCCCCTGCGCCGCCGTTCCAACGGGCGCAAGCTGAAAAACCGCAACACAAAGAACAAGAAAACAACGTCCGATCACAGCATTCATCCTCTGCAGCTTTGCCGCCTAATCCGTTCGCGACCACGATCGCCCACACCGGTCAGCGAGACCCTGAAGCCAAACTCGGTCGTCGGATCCACACTAGTCGAGGTGGCGTATCGACGCGAGAGCGAAAGCGACAGGTCAAGACACTCGGTCTGATAGTCCAGCCCGACGCCAGTTCGCGCCGCACGGTCAGCGGTGAAATCATAACGCCAATCGGCACTTGCAGACCAGCGTTCATTCAGTTGATAGCGCCCTTCGAAGGACCATTCCGACAAGCGATCATCGCGATCTTCCGCCGGTTCCGGCAAGGCATAGAGATAGCTTGATGTGAGCCCGAAATGGTCCGTCGCCCAGTCCACGCGAGTTTCCGAGAGCGTGACAACTATACCTTCATCAAACAGCGAGCGCGAATAGACCGCAAGTCTGTCCCCAATGCCAAGGCGGCCCGACAGCATCCATTCCGACTGATCGCCGGCAAGCCCAGAACCTTCGGCATAGCCCAGATCGCCCGAAAGATTGGCAACACGCCCGAAAGCCAGGTCAACCTCCCAGCCTTGGGGGTCGGTTCGACTCCAGTTGGCGCCAAGAGCGATGCGGGTGCCATCTTCGACCCAGTCAACACCCGGATAGCGCGTCGGAGAAAAAAGGTTGGCTTCGTCGAATTCTACCACCCGGCTGTCCTCGATTGGAACGGCATCGCCACCGGTGTCGGCAATGTCGATCCTGAAAATCGGCTCCAGGACCTCACGCCCCCCACCCGCCGTGGTGCGCGACATTGGGTAACGAAGTTCGACGGCGGCCCGTGGGACAAACCGCGTCAACTGATTGTCAAAGTTGCTGCCCTGTCCAATGGTGTAAGTGTCGACGCGGAACCCCAATTCCGCTTCACTTACAAGCCCTGCGGGCGACGTCCAATGGCGTGACCAGTCAAGCGCTGCGCCAAGTCGGCTGACATCTCGCCCATCGACATCCAGTGAGGATGGCCGGATTGTCGAACTTGAGGACACGCTGGCGACGGCGCGACCGCCAAAGGCCAAATGCGGTATCTCGCGTTCGTAATAGATGTCGATGAACCGGTCTGGCAGTGTGTCGCGGATGGGAATCTCGTCTTCCCGAAGCGAACGAAACTCGGTTACTTCACTGCGGAAAAGGTCTTTGTCGCGCACCCGCGAAATCGCGATCAGATTGGTCAATCGGTCTTTGTCGGAATATCCATAAGTGAACAAATACCCCGCATCCGAAGCGAACTCGCCCTGGGCTTCAAGCAGGAAGTTACGCGGCAGGCGATAGCTGGCGTTGGCAAAAAGATACCCGCGGGAGCCTTCGATATTGTCTTTACTGATCGCGCCAATGGCGTCGATCTGGCCGTGCGAGTGTTCCTGGCGGTATTTGAACTCAAGTGTGGTTGTCGGACCTGAAACATAGGGGGTTAGCGTAAGGTCGCGGTGGTCTCCGAAGGCGAAAAAATAGGGTACCTTGATCCCGGTTCCGAGGTCTGAAGAGGTTTTCAATTCAGGTATCAGAAAGCCAGATGCGCGTTTCAATGTCGGGTCGGGCAATCTGAGCCGGGGCAGATAAATGATCGGGACACCGACAAAACGAAGTTGCGCGTTTGAGAAATACAACTGGCGTTCGACATCGTCGTGAATGACCCGATCCGCGCGGATTTCCCACAGCGGGGTCGGGTTGGCTGCGCAGACTTCGCAGGACGAAGCCACAACGCGGTCAAGGCGGGTATAGCGGTCGTCGACGCGGGCAATTTCGGCGGCGGCGATCTGCAACTGCTGGTCAAGCACCATTCGCGCAGATGTCAGGACGCCATCGCGCAGGTCGCGGTCAAGCTGGGCCTGGTCGGCAAAGAAAGTTGTACCGTCATTGTCGGTGACCTGGATCGGTCCAGTGATGGTCAACTGATTGCCGTATTGGTCGTAACTGACCGCCTGGGCGGTCATCACTGTCCCTTCAAAGAACACCTGGACATTGCCGGTGGCCGTCACACGCCCCTCTGGATCGACTGTGATGGCATCGGCAATGAGCGACGCCAGTTCCTGGGCGCGCAGTCCAGCTGTTGTCAGGCTCAGGACAACCAGGGCAAGGATGGATACCCAAAACCTCATCAGCCGTCTTCCAGATGCAACAGCAAACCCAAGGGCAAAAGCACCGCGGCAACCGGCGGACCCCAAGCAGCCATGATGATCGGAATTTGCCCGTTCTCACCAAGGATGGCCGCGAAATTGCGAATGAAATACAAAGAAAATCCAAGGGCCAACGCCATAATAACCATCACGCCCGTTCGCCCCGCTCTGGTGTGGCGCATCGTAAATCCGGCCCCTACGAGCACCATGGCGGCCATCAGAAGTGGCAACGCCAGTTCCATATGGAAGAACGTACGGTGGACCCGGGCCGAAAAACCGGCTGCCTCAAGTCGGTCGATAAATCTTGGAAGTTCCCAGATCGGAATTGCTGATGGGGTGCCAAAGCTATCCAGGATCTGGCTGCGGGTCAGGTTGGAAGCAAGGCTCATCTGGCTGGTTTCGAAGCTGTCTACTTCGGGGATCAGAGCGTCAGTGTCAAAGCGCCATTCCTTCGCATTCATGATCGACCAGGCGCCGGGCACCAGACGGGCGCTTTCCGCCTCGATCCGGTAGGTTGGGTTGCCGTCCGAGGAATAGCCCAGAAAGGTCACGCCAAAAAGCTCGGTCCCGTCCAGGTTCGAGCGGGCCGCGCGGATCACAGTCTGTCCGTCGCGCGAGCCTTGTCGTAGCCACAGGCCCTCGGCGCTGACAGATAGGGTGGAGGACGCTCCGGACAATCGAGCGGCCTGGGTTTCATAGTGTTTCTGGGTCGAGGCAACGATCGGGTTACCAGCCGCCACGGCAATCACGCCAATCGCAACCGACAACAAGACTGGAGCGACAAGGCTTTTCAGTGCCGAGCGGCCAGAGGCGCGAGTGACTACAAGTTCCGAAGATCGTGCCAATCCAAGAAACAGGGCCAGCGTGGCGAGGATCATCAAGAGCGGCAGAATGCGGTACAGGCTTTCCGGCACACTAAGAGCGGCCAGCATCAGAAGCGTTGTGAACGCGGCATCTTCCTGTCCGCCGAATTTGCGGATTTGCTCGATCAGGGCGATCATCATCAGGACGGCAAAGAAGATGAACAGCACCGACAGAAATGTGCGCAAAAAACGCCGGGCGAAATAGAGGTGAAGCGTCATGAGCCGGCGCGCCTCCGTCGCCTGAGCGCGTCTGGATTGGCGGCGAGGAACAAAAGACCCACGCCAATGGCCAATCCCACGACGGGCCCGGCATAGGCCAGGATCCACTGGTTGGCGTTGGTGCGGACGGCGCCTTGTCCCATCTGGGTTATCATCTGCACAACAATCAGAGCCGCAATGGCGCCGAGGATCTGCCGCCAGACCCCAAAGCGTGAAAAACCACCGACAAGCAGGGCGGCAAAGCCGATCAGTGGCGCAATCAGACCGTTCAGGGCATCGCTGAAACGTTCGTGGGCCTCGGCAACGAGTGTGGCACGATTAGATCCGGTCAATTTCTGCGTTTCGGGGCTTGCCGCAAGCAGCATTGTCGTTGGCAGTTCCGAAGGCAGCCGTCTTCCGGTGCTGACGGCATCGACCAGGCCGTTCAGATCAAAGGCGAAATCGTCGAACCGGGTGATCGACAAGCGCCGATCCTCGACGTCATAGGTCTGAGCCATGCCGTCGATCATCACAAGGCTTGGCGCATCGTCACCACGCAACAAAAGCGCTTCACGGGCGGTATAGGTCACGGGACGTTCTGCAACCCGGGTATCGGACAAAAAGATGTTCTGTAGCGCGCCGACGGGAGAAATTTCGCGAATATAAAAGGTTACGCCATCGGCCGGATGCAGGAACCGCCCTTCTGACAGCAACCGCGCCGTCATGTTCTCGGCAATTTCGGCGGTGCGATCCGACAGCCGGGCTGAACTGACAGGCACCAATACATGGGCCAGGATCGACGACATGACGAAAATAATCACCCCAAAAATCAGAACCGGACGCATCAGCCGCCAGGGAGAATATCCGGTGGCTTGAACAACGACCAACTCGCTTTCCGACATCAACCGGTTTGTGGTGTAGATTGCACCAGCAAACGCCGCCACCGGCAGAACGACACGGATGACATTGGGTAGCGACAAGGCAGTGAACTCAAGGAACACTGCGGCTGACTGGCCATTGGCGATCAACTGGTCGAACAGGATCACGGCACGATTGACCCAGTAGACCAGCACCAGGACAAGCGCGAAAAAGCCGAACAGCATCAGAAGCTGGGCCAGGATGTATCTGTCGAATCGTCCGGTCATGTGGGTTTCGCCTGCAATGGCGGCAGCTTAGACCATCACTGCAGGGTGGAAAACCAACTTAGGCAGTGGTGGGAGAGATAGCGCCCATTGTCACGCGCAGAAACCGCTTTGAGACGGCTAGCCCGAATGCAGGAAATGTAATACGTCGCCGTCCTTGACCACATAGCCCTTGCCTTCGGCACGCATTTTTCCGGCGTCCTTCGCTCCCGCCTCGCCGCCATAGGCCAGATAGTCGTCGTAGGCGATGGTTTCCGCACGGATAAACCCCTTTTCAAAGTCGCCGTGAATGACGCCGGCGGCCGCAGGGGCGAGGGTGCCTTTTGCGATGGTCCAGGCGCGTGCTTCCTTGGGACCGGCGGTGAAAAAGGTCTGAAGGTCCAAAAGCTGATACCCAGCCCGGATCAGGCGATCCAAGCCCGCTTCCTCAAGGCCCATTTCATCCAGGAACATCTGGGCTTCTTCCGGGTCAAGCTGGCTGATCTCTTCTTCAATCCTGGCCGAGATCACCACCGAGGCTGCGCCCTGTTCATCGGCCATCTTCGTGACGCGATCGGAATGCGCATTGCCCTTGGCGGCTTCGTCTTCAGCAACATTGCAGACGTAAAGCACCGGTTTCGAAGTCAAAAGCTGGAGCATGTCCCAGGCTTTCCGCTCTTCATCAGAAATATCGACGGTGCGTGCCGGATGGCCAGCTTCCAGAGCGGCTTGGGCCACTTTCAAGAGGCGCTCCTGTAGCAGCGCTTCTTTGTCGCCCCCGCGCACCTTGCGGACGATGTTCTGCAGGCGTTTTTCGATCGATTCCAGGTCGGCCAGCATCAGTTCGGTTTCGATTGTGGCCGCATCTTCGACTGGGTCAACGCGGCCTTCGACGTGGGTCACGTCGCCGTCTTCGAAACATCTCAGAACATGGGCGATGGCGTCGGTTTCCCGGATATTGGCCAGAAACTGATTGCCCAGACCCTCACCCTTGGATGCACCTTTCACCAGTCCGGCGATGTCCACGAAAGTCATGCGGGCGGGGATCACGCTCTGGCTTTTGGCGATCCGGGCCAGCTTGGCAAGTCGGGCGTCGGGTACGGCGACTTCGCCCACATTGGGTTCTATGGTGCAAAAGGGAAAATTCGCGGCCTGAGCGGCTGCGGTGCGTGTCAGCGCGTTGAAAAGCGTGGATTTGCCAACGTTTGGCAGGCCCACGATGCCGGTTTTAAAGCCCATCTGACCCTCGTTTTCGGTGTTGCGCAGGCCTTACCCATCGGGCCGCGCATGCGCAAGCCTTGTCCGCGTGTGGAGAGAACGCGTCAAGGCCGGGATCGTCGCTCTGGGTGATTGATCTTCCCGGCACAATCGGGCAGAGCGTAACCGGTTCAAAGGAGGGATCGCCCATGACCCGCATCGACACCAGGTTCGCCGCGCTGAAAGCCGAGGGGAAGAAGGCTTTTGTGTCCTATGTCATGGCCGGAGACCCCGACTATGCAACCTCGCTTGAGATTGTGCAGGGATTGCCCGATGCAGGCGTGGATGTGATCGAACTGGGTCTTCCGTTCACCGATCCAATGGCCGATGGGCCCACCATTCAATTGGCCGGGCAACGGGCCCTTGCAAGTGGTCAGACATTGGTCAAAACGCTGGAGTTGGCGCGCGCTTTTCGCGAAGGCGACGAAACCACGCCGATTGTGTTGATGGGATATTACAACCCGATCCATTCGCATGGGGTCGAGCGGTTTCTTGAAGATGCCAAGGCCGCCGGGATCGACGGGTTGATCGTGGTCGATCTGCCTCCTGAAGAGGACGAAGAGCTTTGCATTCCCGCACAGGCGGCGGGTCTGAACTTTATCCGCCTTGCGACGCCGACCACAGATGATCAGAGATTGCCGAAGGTGATGCAGAACACCTCGGGGTTTGTGTATTACGTTTCGATTACCGGGATCACGGGGGCTGCGAACGCCGTGGCTGGTGATGTTGGCCCCGAAGTGGCGCGGATCAAGGCGGCGACCGATCTGCCGGTCATCGTTGGTTTCGGGATCAAGACACCCGAAACCAGCCGCGAAATCGCCAGCGTTGCCGATGGCGCCGTGGTCGGTTCGGCCATTGTGGATCTGATCGGGCAGGGGAAATCGGTGACCGAGGTTCTGGAATTTGTCCGTGGATTGGCAAAAGGCGCGCATTCGGTGTGATGAGTGACGGGTTCGACCCCGAAGCGAGGCAGTTCCGGCAAATGCGGTCCGTCTAAGGTCTTCCAGGTCTCAGGTGATTCAGAGTTTCTTGCAAGGCCGACATTGCCCGGATGTTTGTGACAAATCGGGTGACGTGCTTGCCAGGGGCTTGGGCAATTAAGTGTGTCGGTCGGCGCTACATCGAAAATCCTATCTGGCAGGGTGTCGAGCGCTTCTGGCCGCTTTCGCCTATCCATTGAGTGATCTGCCTATACAATGGCCGGATAGCTGCCCGCCAGACAGGATGCTTTGCCATGACGAAACCCTGCATCATATGCGTTGCGATCACGGGATCGGTGCCGACCAAGGCCGACAATCCAGCGGTGCCGATCACCGTGTCCGAACAGGTGGAGTCCACCCACGAGGCATTTGAAGCCGGGGCCTCCATCGCCCATTGCCATGTGCGCAACGACGATGGCACGACAACCAGCGATCCAGAGAAATTCGCTCGTTTGCAGGAAGGTTTGCACAAGCACTGTCCTGGCATGATCATTCAGTTCTCGACCGGTGGGCGATCAGGTGCTGGGGGTGAGCGTGGTGGGATGCTTCCTTTGGCGCCGGATATGGCGTCGCTGACCGTGGGGTCGAACAACTTTCCCACGAGGGTCTATGAGAACAGCCCAGACCTGGTTGATTGGCTGGCCGGGGAAATGCGCACATACAACATCAAGCCCGAGATCGAAGCTTTTGATTTATCTCATATTCATCAGGCGGTGGCGATGAACAGGGATGGCCGCATTCCGGGGCGGCTCTATGTCCAGTTCGTCATGGGCGTGAAGAATGCCATGCCCGCCGACCGCGATGTCTTTGACTATTACCTGCGCACCGTCAATCGTCTGGCACCCGATGCCGAGTGGTGCGCGGCGGGCGTTGGACGTCACCAAATCGAGCTGAACGAATGGTGCGTGGCCGCGGGTGGGCATGCGCGGACCGGGCTTGAGGACAACGTACGGCTTGATCGTGATCGGCTGGCGCCTTCAAATGCGGCCCTCGTGCGAAAGGTGGTCGAACTCTGTGCCACGCACGAGCGGCCTGTGGCCACTTGGCAAGAGGCACGAGCGATACTGGAAGTGCCCCAGAGCGCCGAAAGCGCGGCGTGATACGCAGGCCAGGGGCCGCCGCAATGACAGTCTGTCCGAGCGCTGACAGAAGAACCTGCATAGCCGATTGAACCCCGAAGAATTGGCATTTCGGGTGATTAACACCCGCTTTGAAAAAAGTGGTGCGGATAAGTGATCCAAGCTACAGCACCTTGCGTATCCTCGATATGATGACGTTGAGCCTAGATACACCGCGCAGCCGAACTCAGGCGTTCAATGTGACAAGACACGAAAGTAAACGCGTGCCGCCGATCAAAACCGAGTTATCGCAACAAACCGTCTGGATGCTGGCTGTTCGCGATAATCGTGACCGGACGGCATTTGCGGCCCTGTTCGATCACTTTGCGCCAAGGCTGAAGGGTTTTGTGATGCGAACCGGCACATCTTCGGCGCAGGCCGAGGAAATCGTGCAGGACGCGATGCTGACGGTCTGGCGCAAGGCGGGCTTGTTTGATCCACACCGGGCGCAGGTCTCGGCATGGGTTTATCAGATCGCCCGCAATCGGCAGATTGACATTGTGCGCAAGGAAAACCGGCCGGTTCCCGAAGAACTGGCCGAAGATCCGGGCACCGAGCCGGATGCAAGCCAGATGCTGGCCATGGAACAAGAGGCGGGACGGTTAAGAGAGGCCCTTGCCCGACTGAACGACGATCAACGGGAGGTGATCGAACGGGCCTATCTGGGCGAGTTGTCTCATCAGGAGATCAGCGATCAGACGGGTCTGCCGCTGGGAACAATTAAATCGCGTATCCGGCTTGGGCTGGAACGTTTGCGACACGAGTTGAAGGGACTGCGCTAAATGACCGCAATCACCCACCATATCCCCGATCCGATGCTAGCGGCTTATGCAGCTGGCAGTTTGCCGACACCCTATTCAATGGTTGTGGCAAGCCATGTTTCTCTTTGTGCTGAATGTCGGGCGTCGCTTGAGGCGCACCACGCATTGGGCGGGGCCGTCCTGGAAGACGCGGCGGTTTCGGCAGTTTCGGATCATCTGAAATCCGACATTCTGGCCATGCTTGACGAGCCTTTCACGCCCAAGCCGGTGTACGAACGCTCGGGTGTGTTTCCTGGCCCTGTGGTCGAAGCCCTGAAGGGCAAACCGCCGCGCTGGAAGACCCTTGGCATGGGCGTCAAGCAAAACATTCTGTCAGCGGACGAACAGGGTTCGGTTCGGCTGATTTATATCCCGCCCGGGCAGGCAGTGCCCGATCACAGCCACAACGGACTGGAACTGACGTTGGTCCTGCAAGGCAGCTTTAGCGATGATTGCGGGACCTTCGGTGTCGGTGATGTCGAGATTGGCGACGAAGACCTTGAACATACGCCGATCGCGGGACCGGGTGATGCCTGCATCTGCCTGGCGGCAACCGACGCGCCATTGCGGTTCAGCGCCTTCTTGCCACGATTGCTGCAGCCGTTGTTTCGTATCTGATCCCGATAGTCTTGCCGCTTCCTTGAAATCACCGTCTCAACGGTGGTTTCTCTATTTTGCCAAAGAAAAAATGAGCCGAGAGATGACCCAAGTTTATGTCGCCCGCTTTATCGGCCGCGATAGACAAGGACGTCGGGGAGATACTCCAAAGCGCGCATGGCCCAGGAAAACGGAGCCGGGAAGTCGGTTCGGAAACGACGCGATACCATGGCTCTTGCCACCCGGGCCGCAGCCTTTTCGGGTGTCATCAACTGGGGCATGTGAAAGCTGTTCTTGTCAGTCAATCGGGTCTTGATAAAGCCCGGGTTGACAATGCGCACCACGACGCCGGATTTTCGCAGATCGAACCGCATGGTTTCGGCCAGGCTGACCAGGGCTGCCTTACTGGCGCAATAGCCGACTGAAGCCGGAAGTCCCCGGTACCCGCCAAGCGATCCAATGAGAGTGATGTCGCCCTGACCGTCCAGGATAAACCGGGGCACGACCTCGCCCAATACGCGCAGCGCACCAGAATAGTTCACATCGGTCATCTTTAGGGCTGTCTCGGTGTTCCAGTCGCCGGTGTGCATGGGGTTGTATGCTCCAGCGCCGTAGATCACACCATCAAGTGCGTCGATGCTTGCCGCCGCATGCCTAACGGCTTCAAGATCGGTCACATCCAGGGGTAGGGCGCTGGCATTGTTCAATTCGCCTGCCAAGCCCCTCAGCCGATTGCCATTGCGTGCCGAGAGGATCAGCGTGGCGCCTTTCCGGTCAAGTTCATGGGCAAGCGCGCGGCCAAGGCCCTCGCTTGCGCCGACAAGCCAATAGGTCTTTCCGGCAAAATCCGTCAAAGGTCCTTGCCCTGAAAGGTCAGACTGTCCGAAACCAGTGGGCCCGGCGGTTCAGGCGTCTTGAAAAAAGGCGCCCGTTTCAAGTACAGGATGACCGCCTGCCAGTGGATCAAGGCGACGACACGCATCGCACCAAGGGGTCGGCGGAACGCAGCCTTGAGAAGGGACGCGCTGGTTGCAGGCAGCCTTGGCCCGGCAAGGGTGGCAAGGACGCCTTCGTCGCCATTCCGGTAATCAATGCGGATGTTGATGGCCGACTTTGTCAAGCCGAAGTTGAACGTATAGACCCCTTCGACAGCCTGGAATGGCGAGACATGCATCAGTTTTTCGGACCTTAATCGGTCATTGACGGTGATCGGGCGAAAATCCTCGTGGGCGCAGAAATAACAATGGCGATCGCCGAAGGTGTTGTTGACCTCGGCGATGAAGGCGCAGGGTTGGTCGTCGCGAAGTGCGATCCAGAAACTGACCGGATTGAAGTGAAACCAGAGGAAACTGGGCTGGGTCAGCAGAACAAGCTGGGCGCCGTCGGGGTCAAAGCCTTTGCTGCGCAGCGTGTTCTTGAACCACTTCAGTCCCCGACCTTGGCCCCGTTCTCCGCCGTGTTTGCGATCTGAAAGCGACCAGAGATTGAACCCGTTTCGAGACATGAGAGCGGGAAGATTGTCATCAGAAAGCTCGCTCAGCACATAATCGACGCCGTACCGAAAGGCATTGCGCAACTGCCCGCGACGGGCATGGGTCGTGTAGGCTTGGATATGATCGAGCATCGTGTGCGTGATACGGCGCTTTTTGGTGTTTGGATCATTCATAATCGCGAATACCGAGTTCAGGCAAAGGCCACTTCCTCTCAAGCCTCCGCAACCGCGCTATTTTCAATATCTTTATTTGATCCAGCACCCGTTGATGCCCGTATTCGGCAGAATAGTTAAGATGGTGAGGAATGCATGTTGGATCAGACCCAGGGCCCACGCAGGAAAATTGCGATTGTGGGGGGCGGCATTTCGGGCTTGTCCGCGGCCTATTACCTGTCGGCCCATCACGATGTGACATTGTTTGAGGCCGACAACCGTTTGGGCGGGCATGCTCGCACTGTCCTGGCGGGGAAGAACGGCGATCAACCTGTGGATACCGGGTTCATTGTGTTCAACTATGCCACCTATCCCTATCTTACGCGTCTTTTCCGCGATCTCGACGTGCCGGTCATGAAAAGCCACATGAGTTTCGGCGCAAGCATTGACGACGGCCGGTTCGAATACGGTCTGAACAACCTGCGCGCCTTGATCGGGCAGAAGCGCAATCTGTTGCGCCCGCAATACTACGGCATGATCCGCGACATCCTGCGATTTGGCAAACGCGCCGAAGCAGCGGCGACTGACGACGAGAAAACCATCGGTGATCTGGTCGATGAACTGCGGTTAGGAAGTTGGTTTCGCAAGAACTATCTGATGCCGATGTGTGGTGCGATCTGGTCAACACCTGTCGAAGACGTTGACCAGTTTCCAGCGCGTTCGATTGTGCGGTTCTTTCGCAATCACGCGCTTTTGGCAGGTCTGGCCGAGCATCAGTGGTGGACGGTCAGGGGTGGCAGCATTGAATACGTGCGCCGACTTCAGTCCGCCCTTGTCGCCCGGGGCTGTGACATCCGCACTTCGGCACCTGTTACTCGTGTCAGCCGCGACGACTTTGGCGTCATCGTTGGGTTTGGTGCGGGTGAGCTTCAGACCTTCGATGACCTGATCCTTGCCTGCCATTCCGACCAGGCCCTGGCGATCCTTGGCGACCAGGCGACAACCGCCGAAACCCAGTCCCTTGGGGCGATCCGGTATCAGACCAATCGTGCGGTTCTGCATTCTGATGCGTGCCAGATGCCGAAAAGGCGCGATTGCTGGGCAAGTTGGTCTTACCGATCACAGGCGGGTTCCATCGGAGTCACCTATTGGATGAACAAGCTGCAAGGCATTCCCGAGAACGACCCACTTTTTGTCACTTTGAACCCGACCCGGCCCATTCCGCCCCAGAAGGTCTATGACGAGGTTGAGTTCGCTCATCCGATCTTTGATGCCCACGCCCTTGCTGCTCAGACGCGGCTGCGTGCCCTTCAGGGCGAGAACCGGACCTGGTTTGCGGGTGCCTATCACCGCCACGGATTTCACGAAGACGGCATTGCCAGTGCAATGCGGATCGTGCGCGCCATCAACGAAACTTCCGACCTAAAAGGACACCCCAGTGCGTTTGACCGACAAAGCCCTGAAG
>JABDJO010000060.1 GCA_013002465.1 Silicimonas sp.
CTCCATACGGATGGTCAGGATTGTGATGCGTTCTTCGAAATAGCGCGGCGGGGCAAAGAAATAAGTTGGCCCGATTTCATGAAGATTTTCGTACATTGTCGTCGGGCTTTCCGGACAACAAACACAAAACCCGCACCAATAGGCCTGACCGACCGAAAAGATGAAATCGCCGACCCAGGCCATGGGAAGATAGGCTAGGATACTTTCGTGCTCACTCAAGTGGTCGAACTCGGCCGACGCTTTCGACGTTTCGATGATATTCCGGTTGGACAGTACGACGCCCTTGGGCCGCCCTGTTGTGCCTGACGTGTAAAGCATCACACAGGTGGTATCGTAGTTCAGCTTGTCCCGGCGACGCTTCAGTTCAGGGCCAAATTCAGATCGCGCGGTACGCCCCGTGCTTTGCACTTCGGCAAAGGGCTTCAGATGGGTATGGTCGTATTTCCGCAATCCCTTGGGATCGACATAGATCACGTCTTTCAGATCAGGCAGTTGGGCTTTGACTTCGATTGTCTTGTCGACCTGCTCCTGATCCTGCACGACTGCAAAACGCGCGCCGCAATGATCCAGTACATAGGCAATCTCGTCGGCGACAGAATCCTGATAGACCGGCACCGGAACTGCGCCAACCATTTGGGCGGCAACCATCGTCCAATAGAAGTGAGGCCGGTTTCGACCCACGATCGCGATGTGGTCGCCCTCGTCAACGCCAAGCTCCAGCAACCCGAACGCAAGTGCTTCGATTTCCTCGGCGGTTTCGGCCCAGGTCCAGCTTTGCCAGATGCCGTACTCTTTTTCACGATAAGCCGAGCGCGTGCCAAATCGCTGCACGTTGCGCTCAAGTAGGCTTGGTATGGAGTCCAACGCCTGCGACGTCACCGATGTTTCCTCCCGATGTGGCTCACATTAATCTGCGAGTCCTTGAAATCAAAATGGGACCTTTCGCCGCCTCCCGTCAACGATTTTTTTGAACGCTTGTTCATTTAATGCCGGAGTTCGCGCGGAATAAGTGATTTCACTCAGTCAATCGCAGCACGTTCTTCGGCAGACCGTGCCGCAATCCGGTGCTTGGAAACAAGCGACGCAACGATCACACCGCTGACCACAAGACCGATGATAATGGTCGATAAGGCATTGATTTCAGGGCTGACGCCAAGCCGGACAGACGAGAATATCTTGATCGGCAGCGTTGTGGCCGAAGGGCCCGCGGTGAATGAAGCGATTACGAGATCGTCCAGCGACAGCGTAAACGCCAAGAGCCACCCCGCCAGGACCGCGGGCGCAATGATGGGAAGGGTGACAAGGCGAAATCCCTGGAACGGCGTACAGCCCAGATCCAGGGCAGCTTCCTCCAACGACCGATCAAAGCTGACCAGGCGCGACGACACCACGACCGAAACATAGCACATCGAGAACGTCGTGTGAGCGAGCACGATCGTAAGCACGCCACGATCAAGACCGATGGCGATGAACAACAGCAAGAGCGACAGGCCCGTGATCACCTCGGGCATGACGAGCGGCGCATAAATCATGCCGGAAAACAGCGTGCGGCCTCGAAAACTGCCACGCCGCACCATCACGTAAGCGGCCATTGTCCCAAGAACAGTGGCAAAGGTCGACGACAGGACACCGACTTTCACGGTCACCCATGCGGCATCCAGAAACGCTTCGTTCCGGATCAATTCACCGTACCATTTCGTCGAGAAACCGGCCCAGACCGTCACCAGCTTCGAGGCGTTGAAGCTATAGACGACGAGGATCACCATGGGGATGTAAAGGAAAGCGAATCCAAGCGTCAGCGATACGACATTGAACGCTGACATGCGTCTCATTGGTCCACCTCGCGGGCCAGTTGTTCCTGACGTTGGAACAGCACGATCGGGATGATCAGGATCAGCAAAAGGATGATGGCAACTGCGCTTGCCACGGGCCAGTCGCGATTGGAAAAGAACTCCTCCCAAAGAACTTTGCCGATCATCAGCGTTTGCGACCCACCCAACAGTGACGGAATGACGAATTCACCGACGGCAGGAATAAAGACCAGAAAGCATCCCGCAATGACACCCGGGCGCGCCAAAGGCACGGTGACGTTCCAGAACGCCGACACCCGCGAACAGCCCAGATCCTCGGCCGCCTCCAACAGCGAAGGATCCATACGCTCAAGCGAGGCATAGACGGGCAGGATCATGAACGGCAGGTAAGTGTATACGATACCAATATAAACCGCGATGTTCGTGTTGATGATTGTCAGCGGTTCCGAAATCAACCCAAGCCACAAAAGAAACTGGTTCAAGATGCCTTCATTGGCCAGAATACCCATCCAGGCATAGACCCGGATCAGGAAGCTGGTCCAGAACGGCAGGATCACCAGCATCATCAGGGCGGGGCGCCATTCGTCGGGCGCCCGTGCCATGCCATAGGCAATGGGAAAACCCACGAGCAGCGTCAGTATGGTCGAAATAATCGCGATCTTCAGGGACGACAGATAAGCCTTCCAATAGAGATCATCCTCGGTCAGGAAGACATAGTTCTCAAAGTCCAGCGCACCAAAAAAATCCCGAACTGCCTGCCAACCTCCAGAAAAATCAAGTGTCGGCGTGTAAGGCGGGATCGAGATTGCATAGTCCGAAAGCGAGATTTTCATGACGATCAGGAAGGGCACCAGGAACAGCACCAACAGCCAGAGGTAAGGCACGGCGGTGAAGATCCGTTTCATGGGGCACCTGCCCGCTCAACGGCGAAGGTCAAACCATACCTCAAGATCCCAACACCAGACCGGCGGTGTCCGACCAGGAGAGCCAGACTTCGTCCTCCCACGTGAAATCCCGGCGCGAGACACGGCTGCGATTGCCGACCTCGCATGTAATGACCGGCCCTTCCGGCAGTTGCACGTGATAGGTGGAAAGGTTTCCAAGATACCCGATATCCAGGATTTTTCCCTGCACGCGGTTCCGCTCGGTCGGTTCGTCGCGCGAGATGGCAATCTTTTCGGGGCGGATGGCAAAGGTGGCCGCATCGCCATTGGCGAGGGTCCCGACAGATTGGCCAGCGATTGCGGGCCTGCCTTCGGCCCAGGCCAATTCGACGGTGTTGTCTGAAACGACAGCCCTGCCTTCAATCAGGTTAACGTCACCGATGAAGTCCGCCACATAGACCGAATTGGGTTGCTCATATATCCGCTCGGGCGTGTCGACCTGCACAAGCTGCCCGTGATCCATGACTGCCACTCGGCTGGCCACGGTCATGGCCTCTTCCTGGTCGTGGGTCACGATCACGAATGTGGTACCGGTGCGTTCCTGGATGTCCATCAGCTCGAACTGAGTGTCCTGACGCAGTTTTTTGTCCAGTGCACCAAGCGGTTCGTCCAACAACAACAGTTTGGGCGCCTTGGCGAGCGCCCGGGCCAGGGCCACCCTTTGGCGTTGCCCGCCCGATATCTGGTGCGGTTTGCGGCGCGCGAATTTCTCAAGCTGGGTGAGTTTCAGCATTTCATCCACGCGGGCCGCGATCTTGCCCTTGTCGCGCCCGTCGCGTTTCAGTCCGAACGCGATGTTTTCCCAAACCGACAGATGGGGAAAAAGGGCATAGGACTGGAACATCATGTTGACATGGCGCTTGTTCGGAGCAACCCCGGCCATGTCCTGTCCGTCAAGCGTGATACGGCCATCACTTGGGGTTTCGAACCCCGCCAGCATTCGCATCAGCGTGGTCTTGCCACAACCCGAGGGGCCCAGCAGTGCAAAGAATTCCTGCCCGTAAATGTCGATGGAAATGTCGTCGATGGCGGTAAATTCGCCGAACCGCTTTGACACCCCCTCGATACGAATGAGAGGCGTGGCGCCTGGATCGTTCCACGGTTCGACAACGTCTGCTTCTGGCACCGTTCGCCCCTTTTGACTGGGGCGCCCGGATTATCCGAGCGCCCCCGCCACTTTATGTGCCTGATTTCACTTTGGTCCAGAGCCGTGTGACAGTCCGCTGTATTTTTGGGTCAAGCGGCGGCACGGTATAGAGCGTGCCAAGGGTTTCTTCGTCGGGATAGATCGCCGTATCACCGATCACGTCCTCGGCCAGAAATTCCTGGCTCGCCTTGTTGCCGTTGGCGAAATAGACATAGTTCGACGCCGCCGCCATGTTCTGGGCATCCAGGATGAAGTTCAGGAACTTGTGCGCCCCTTCGGGGTTCGGAGCGTCGGCAGGAATGGCCATCATGTCGAACCACATCAGCGCGCCCTCTTTCGGTGCGTTGTAAGCAACCTCGACACCATTGTCAGCCTCGGCGGCCCGGTCTCGGGCCTGCAGAACGTCTCCCGACCACCCGATGGCCACACAGATTTCGCCCGAAGCAAGAGCCGATATGTATTCCGACGAATGGAATTTTTTCACATAAGGACGCACCGCTTCCAGAACCGCCCCAGCTTGTTCGATGTCGCCCTTGTCGGTCGATGTCGGATCCAGGCCGAGATAGGTCAGTGCGGCCGGAATAACTTCCGTCGGTGCATCCAGGAAATAAACGCCACAATCCGCAAGCTTTTCCATATTTGCAGGGTCGAATACCAGTGCGAGCGAATTGATCGGGGCATTTTCGCCAAGGGCCTCGGTCACCTTCCCGACATTAACGCCGAGACCTGTGGTGCCCCACATGTAGTTGATCGCGTGGGCTCCGCCTGGGTCATAGGCTTCGGTTCGAGCCTGGATCACGTCCCAAATGTTGTCCGAGTTCGATAGTTTGGCATAGTCCAGCGGCTGAAAGGCGCCCGCGGCGACCTGGCGTTGCAGGAAATCGGCCGTCGGCACGACAACATCGTACCCGGATCCGCCAGCCAGCATCTTGGTTTCAAGGACTTCGTTGGAATCGAAAACATCATAGATCAGGTCGATGCCGGTTTCGGCTTCGAACTTTTCCAGTAGCGCTTCGTCGATATAGTCGGACCAGTTGTAAACCCGGACTTCCTCGGCCAGGGCCGTGGTTCCAAGCATTGCCACGCCGAGCGCAGCAAAGAGTGTTTTCGTTGTCATTAGTTTCTCCCGTTGGCAGATTTTTGTGTAATGTTTGATCAAATTATTCACATATGGCAAGACATCCCTTGCGTCGCACAAACATTTTATCACTCGGAAAGCCCAGTAAATTGCACTCACAGGTCATAAAACTCCCCGAGCATCAGGCGATATATCACCAGATTCGCGATCGCATACTTTTCGGCGACTTGGTGCCCGGTCAGCCGGTAACAATCGAAGGTCTGCGCGAGTTGATCGGTTGCGGCATGACCCCCGTGCGCGAGGCGATTCGCCGTCTGACAGCCGAAGGGGCGCTGGAAGCAGGCGGCAATCGCCGTGTCCGGGTGCCCGAAATCAATTGCGAGATGCTGGATCAACTTGGGTTTGCCCGCATTTCCATCGAACCGCATTTAGCAGAACTTGGCGCAAGACGTATGACCGACGACTGCCTGAAAGCCCTGATCGGTTTCGACAAGGCCGTCGATGCGGCAATCGAAACCGGGGACATCGGGGCCTATCTGGAAAACAACTACCGCTTTCACTTCACGCTTTACGATCAGGCCGAGGCGCCGGTTTTGGCAAAGATCGCGGCATCGCTGTGGCTTCAGATGGGGCCGTCCTTGCGAATTGTCTGTGGTCGCTTTGGTACAGCAAACCTGCCCGACAAACATAGCGAGGCCCTGCGATCATTGGCTGCCGGACAGGCAAAGGCCTGCGCATTGGCCATTGAAGATGACATTCGCCAGGGCCTTGGACAGGTAAGGATGACCTTGCTGGATTGACGCGCACTGATATTTGATCATATTTTTGCGCCGACCCTCAGGAGATCACCGATGCCATTGACCAACATTCGTCCGACAGCCGAACTTCAGGCGCTTGACGCCCGTCACCATCTGCATCCGTTCTCGGCTCAGTCCGAATTTGAAACCAAAGGCGCGCGCATCATGACCCGTGCCGAAGGCGCCTGGCTGACCGACAGCGAAGGCGAGCAGCTTCTGGATGGCATGGCGGGGCTTTGGTGCGTGAATATCGGGTATGGTCGCCACGAACTTGCCGAAGTAGCCGAACGCCAGATGCGTGAACTGCCGTATTACAATTCGTTCTTTAAAACCAGCCATGTACCCGCCATCGACTTGGCCGAACGCCTGGCGCAACTGATACCAGGTCCCTTGAACAGCGTATTCTATTCGTCGTCCGGGTCCGAGGCCAACGACACCAACATCCGTCTTGTCCGGCGCTATTGGGAACTGAAGGGTCAGCCCGACAAGACGGTCTTCATCAGCCGCAAGAACGCCTATCATGGCTCGTCAATTGGCAGTGCATCCTTGGGCGGCATGGCAGCGATGCATGCTCAGGGCGGATTGCCGATCCCGGATGTGCATCACATCGGGCAACCAAACTGGTACATGGAAGGCGGCGACATGTCGCCCGACGACTTTGGCCTCATGCGCGCGCGCGAATTGGAGCAGGCCATCGAAGAGATTGGCCCGGATCGGGTTGCCGCCTTTATCGGTGAGCCAATCCAGGGGGCAGGAGGCGTGATTGTGCCGCCGTCCACCTATTGGCCCGAGATACAGCGAATTTGCGACGCTCACGACATCCTTCTGATCTCGGACGAGGTGATCTGCGGCTTTGGGCGCACCGGCAACTGGTTCGGCTTTGAAACTGTCGGCACACGGCCAGACATCATCACGATCGCTAAGGGTCTGTCGTCTGGGTATCAGCCTATTGGCGGATCGGTCGTCTCGGACGAAGTCGCCCGGGTGCTGGGGCAAGATGAGTTCACGCACGGGTACACTTATTCCGGGCACCCTGTGGCCTGTGCCGTGGCATTGGAGAACTTGCGTATTCTCGACGAAGAGAAGATCGTCGAACAGGTCCGGGATGTCACCGCGCCTTATCTGAAGGAAAAGTGGACCGCGCTGGCGGATCATCCTTTGGTCGGCGAAGCCAGCATCTGCGGCATGATGGCATCGCTTGCCCTGACACCGGACAAAGCGGCCCGGGCCGGATTTGCCGCTGGGCCTGGCACTGCAGGGCCGATCGGGCGCGATTTCAGCTTTGCCAACGGGCTGGTCATGCGCCACGTCTATGACCGGCTCGTGATTTCGCCGCCACTGATTTTGACGACCTCGGAGATCGATACGCTGATCGAAAGGGCGGAAAAGTCTCTGGATCAAACCCTTGCCAAGCTGAAAGAAGACGGGCTCTACGTCGCAGCCTGACCCACGATGGCGCGGCCACGCGTGGCCGCGCCTCCAATTACCATTCAGATTGAAGGTTCATGTGGCTTGCACCTGCCGCAAAGCAAGGTGCAGGTTCAACCGCCACATGCCCCAGGCCAAGGGGATCGCGGCCAATCCGCCCAGGGCCCATGCCAGCGGTTCGTCCCCGAGGGTTTCAAACACCTGAGTATAGCCATGGATGCCGCCGAACACGATCGACGCATTGAACAAACCTCGCCGGTTGACGTGAGCCGCCCAGAATGCACCAACGGCCAGGAGGATCGCCCAAACAACCGTGAAGACATGCTCGGAAACATGGAAAAATTGGGCCTCGAAGGCTTCGATCTCGGCACGTCGTTCCTGCCATGTAAGTTCCGGATCATAGGCCGGATAGTCAAATAGTGACGCGCCGACATTGTCGCCCCAAAGCGAGCCGACAAGAAACGCCAAGTTGCCTACGACCGCCGCGAGTATTGCCAGGATGCCGGCATGGCGACCAAGCCGGTCGCCTGATTTTGTCGACACCCAGACGCAGGCGCCGATAAGGGCCGTCATTTGCAGGATCGTCAGCGTGGATTCCGGTGAGTAAAACACATATGCCGCGTGGAAATAGCTGGTGCCGGTATCCAGCATCTGCGCGAAGGGTACGATGGCCAAAGCTGTGACCACACGAACATCCACTAGGTAACCGGCGACCGCGATCAACATTGACGCATAGCCAAAGACCACGGCTTGGCCCCAGCCATCCAGGTGCTCGAAAGCCAAGGCAAGGCCGGTCAAGTGAAACGCGACACCCATCAAAAGTATGGCACCGGTCGCAAACCGGAGTTTTGCATCGCCGCGGGCAAATCCAAGCCAAGCCAGCCCGGCAATTGCTGCTCCCGCAATCAGCATAACCATGTCTGCAATCGGTTGATATGTCTGAAGAAGCTCGACGCCACTGCCCGCGATCAACATGCCGGCGCCAATGAGCGCTGCCGCATTACCCAGCATCCGGTACAATTCGGACCCGCGCACCAACACCGAAAGACCAACCGCAAGGAATATTCCGCCCGCAATTGCCACGGCCAATGCATCGGCCAGCCAGAAAACCAAACCAAGCGTTGCCGCGATGATCCCGGCGCAGAGCACCGTGTTAACTGTCAGGGCGACCATCGTTTCCCGGGACCTCCGGGCGATCTCATCGGCTTCTTTGCGCCCGATCACTCCATCCAGGACGAGCCTATTTGTATCGACAACATGGGGCATTTCATCAATCCTATGAACTGTGTTCACAAATCGTGTAGCACAGTTGTGAACAGCGTTCAACGAATTTCTTGAATGCTAGATACGATGTGGCCAATCTGGCGGATGAAGACCTGATTGAAACCAATTCACAAACCCAACCATCGAGTACACGGGCAGACCCGTCGCCTGCCGGATCGCGCGTCCATAAGGGGTCATGTTCGTGCATTCGAGGACTATGGCACCTACTTCGGGGTGATCACCCGCAAGCGCCTTGGCCGCGGCCACGTTATCGGCTTCCGCGGCCTCTGGATCCAGTTTCGGCGCGTCCCCCAGGATGGCCTCGGTGAAGTGCGCGCCCCCTTCGGTTGTGCCAATTGGCGTACCATCAGGCACCCCTGCCCTTTGCAGATGCGCTTCGGTCAGGGTGGATTGCGAGATCGTCAGGATGCCAGCCCTTTTACCCTTGGCTAGAATTGCGTTGACCGCCGCGACCTGCATGAGCGATGACGTCAGAACCGGAACGCTGACCGCCGCGGCCAATTCATCCTGGAACAGCGAAAGGAACCCGCAATTCGTCGTGATGCCGTCCGCCCCGTCGGCTTCCAATGCGCGGGCCGCTGCGATGAAGTCGTCCAGAAGACCGTCACCGGATTTCCGCACCACCCGGCCTGGCGAAGCATTGCGCACCACCTTGTACAGAACCGGAAAATCCCATGTGGCCGCGTGACCCATGTCGCCCAAAATGCGAGGAAACCGGGCTTCCAGCATTAAAATGCCCACAGATGCGCCATATATCGCCTTGCCGCCCTCGATCATGCCGACCTCGTCCATGTCATTGCACATTCTTCGACCTCAGGCTGACCGAGATTGAAAGGAATTGTAAAGCACATAGGGATGATGCAGGCTTCGCAGCCAAGGGGATGCGGTGTTGAACGAAGAGATCCGAACGAAGCGGAAAGTGGCGGTGATCGGTGCTGGAATTGTCGGGGTTTCGACGGCAATTTCCTGTCTGCGTGACGGTCACGATGTCGTCCTGATTGACCGAAAAGGCCCAGCCGAAGGCACAAGCCACGGCAACGGCGGAGTGCTGGCGTCTTGTTCGATCATTCCAGTGCCGGTTCCCGGACTTCTTCGCAAAGCACCAGGCATGTTGTTCAGCCCTGGCCAGCCCCTGTTTCTAAAGTGGAGGTACCTGCCGAAGCTGATGCCTTGGCTTCTGCGGTATCTCAGAACTGCAAATGCACCCTCGGTGCGCCACCGGGCCGCGGCGATGGTGCATATCATCGGCGACAGTCTTGCGGACCATCAGGCAATGGCCAAAGGCACGGGCGCCGAAAAGTGGATTGTGCCGTCCGATTATCTTTTCATGTATCGCGACCGCGCCCATTACGAGACCGATGCTTTCGGCTGGAGCGTGCGCCGTGAACATGGCTTTGAGTGGGACGAACTGGATGCTGCAGCATTGCGCGCTTATGATCCGGCCTTTGGTCCGTCCATCGGTTACGCCGCCCGCCTTGGCAACCACGGACGCATTTCGGATCCTGGCCAGTATGTAAAAGACCTTGCCGCCTATGCCCAAACTCAGGGCGCTCGGCTTTTGATTGGCGATGTGACCGACGTGATCCGCACCGAAGGCCGCGTTACCGGTCTTCGGGTCAGTGGCGAGAAGCTTGACTGCGACGCCGCCGTTCTGGCCACAGGCGCCTGGTCCGGACCTCTGGCGAAGTCGCTTGGAATCAATGTCGCACTTGAAAGCGAGCGCGGTTATCATCTTGAACTTTGGGAGCCATCCGTCATGCCACGGTCGCCCGTCATGGTGGCAGCAGGCAAGTTCGTGGCAACCCCGATGGAGGGCCGTCTCCGACTGGCTGGTATCGTCGAATTTGGCGGCCTCGATGCCCCGGCGTCGCGCGCGCCAATCAAACTTCTGGAAAAGAACATTCGCGAAGCCATTCCCGGTATCACCTGGAAGGAAACCATTGAATGGATGGGGCACCGCCCCTCGATCGCCGACAGCCTGCCACTAATAGGAGAAGCCCCAGGCACCAAAGGCATGTTCCTTGGCTTTGGCCACGACCATGTGGGCCTGACCGGGGGGCCCAAAACCGGACGCCTTCTGGCGCAACTTGTCTCAGGACGACAACCAAATATTGACCTGACCCCCTATTCGCCTGCACGGTACGCAGGTGTTTGACACCAATAGACAAACCAATTGGGAGATTGAAATGACAAAACTCACAACCATGTTGGCGACGACCGCCACGCTAGCGACGATGGCAGCGACGCCGGTCCTGGCCGAAACCTGGGATATGCCCATGGCCTATTCCGGTTCGAACTTTCATTCGGTAACGGGCGCCGAGTTCGGTGAATGCGTCACCACCGGTACCGGCGGCGAAGTTGAAATCGTCACGCACCCATCGGGATCGCTGTTCAAGGGCGCTGATATCAAGCGCGCGATCCAAACTGGCCAAGTGAACATTGGCGAGCGTCTCTTGTCAGGCCATCAGAACGAAAACGCCCTGTTCGGCTATGACTCGATTCCGTTCCTGGCCACGTCCTTTGACGATGCCGACATGCTGTGGAAGGCTGCCAAGCCGTCTGTCGAAAAAGTGCTGGCTGACCAGAACCTGACGCTTCTCTACGCCGTTCCATGGCCGCCTCAGGGGCTCTATTTCCGCGACGAAGTTAGCTCGGTTGCCGACATGAAGGGCATAAAATTCCGTAGCTACAACAATGCAACGTCGCGACTGGCCGAACTGACGGGCATGCTGCCGGTCACCATCGAAGCCGCCGAAATCAGCCAAGCCTTTGCCACGGGTGTTGCGGATTCGATGATCTCGTCCGGCGCCACGGGCTATGACCGGAAGGTCTGGGAAAGCCTCAACTATTTCTACGAAGTGGATGCCTGGCTGCCGCGCAACTACGTGATGGTGAATTCGGACGCCTGGAACGGCCTCTCGGACGCCAACAAGAACGTCATGCAGGGCTGCGCAAAACTGGCCGAATACGCTGGCACTTGGCGTGCCAAAGAGTACACCGGCTTCACGCTGCAAGGTCTGCGCGACGGCGGCATGACCGTTGCGCCTGCATCCGACACCATGAAAGGTGAGCTTCAGGAGATCGGCGCAACTATGACGTCCGAGTGGCTTGAAGCGGCCGGAGACGACGGTGCGGCCATTGTCGATGCTTTCAAGGCAATGAAATAAAGTATACGGGGCGGCCCGCTACCCTTGGCCGCCCCAACCCAATTTCGCGCGATGATCAGATCCGGGGATTGCCGACAAATCGGCACGACTTTCAGGGCAACGGCCTAAAGCGCGCAATGACAGGACAATCAAGAACGGGTGGACAGGGACATGCAAGCGGTGCGCCGAACTCTCGATTTTCTTTATCTGGCATCCGGTGTTGCGGCTGCTTTATGCCTCATTGCCATCCTGTTGCTGATCGTGATCCAAATGCTGGCTCGCTGGACCGGCGAGGTCTTTCCGGGGGCACCTGACTATGCAGGCTATGCCATGGCGGCGGCCAGTTTCCTTGCCTTTGCCAACGCCCTGAACAACGGCGCCCATATCAGGGTGTCGCTTCTCTTGAACGCCCTTGGCGAGGCACCGCGCAGGTGGGTCAACATCTGGTGCTTCGGGGTTGGCGCCGCGGTCGCCTGGTACTTTGTGTTTTATGCCTATCGCTTCGTCTATTTTTCGTGGAAATTCAAAGATATCAGCCAAGGCCAAGATCGAACCGAACTTTGGATACCCCAGTCGATCATGCTGTTTGGCGCCGTGGTTCTGGCCATTGCGCTGACCGATCATCTGTTGACGCTGATCTTCAAGGGCGAACACAGAATGATCCGAAATTCCGTCGACCAGAGCCACGGGGAATAGCATCATGGAAGACGTCTCGATCATCATTCTGTTTCTTTTTGTTCTGTTCCTCCTCCTCGGCACCGGAGTGTGGGTCGGTCTTGCACTCATGGGCGTGGCTTGGGTCGGCATGGAACTGTTCACAACCCGCCCCGTAGGCGACGTCATGTTGACCACGGTCTGGTCGGCGTCCTCGTCCTGGACACTCACTGCCCTGCCCTTGTTCATCTGGATGGGCGAGATCTTATATCGAACCCGATTATCCGAGGACATGTTCCGGGGGCTGGCCCCCTGGATGTCGGGCCTTCCGGGTTCGCTTGTGCATACGAATATCGTCGGCTGCACCGTTTTTGCCGCCGTCTCGGGGTCGTCCGCCGCGACGCTGACCACCGTCGGCAAGATGTCGATCCCCGAATTGCGAAAACGCGAATACCCCGAACCGATGATCATCGGCACACTGGCGGGCGCAGCCACCCTGGGTCTCATGATCCCGCCCTCGCTGACGCTGATCGTCTATGGTGTGACGATCAACGAATCCATCTCCAAGCTGTTCTTTGCCGGCATCGTTCCGGGGCTGGTTCTGGCCTTCATGTTCATGACCTATGTGGCGGTCATGTCGAAGATCTCTCCCAATTGGAACCCAAAGCCCGAGGCCGACATGACCTTCGGCGAACGGGTGGCAAATTCGCGCTTTCTGATCCCGGTGATCCTGCTTATCACCGTGGTCATCGGCTCCATGTACCTGGGCTATGCCACCGCCACTGAAGCCGCCGCCTTTGGCGTGATCGGTGGCCTTGTCCTCGCCGCAAGCCAAGGGTCGCTGACCTGGAAAACCTTCACCGAAAGCCTGATGGGGGCCACCCGCACCTCGGCCATGATCGCGCTGATCCTGGCTGGCGCCGCGTTCCTGTCGCTTTCCATGGGATTCACAGGCCTGCCCCGGGGCCTTGCCGACCTGATCGCCCAATGGGAACTGACGCGGTTCGAGTTATTGATGGTGCTTTTGGTCTTTTACATCGTCCTTGGATGTTTTCTTGACGGTATTTCATCGGTCGTCCTGACCATGGCCGTCGTCGAGCCCATGATCCGCGAAGCCGGGATCGACCTCATCTGGTTCGGTATCTTCATCGTGGTGGTTGTCGAAATGGCGCAGATCACTCCACCGATCGGGTTCAACCTCTTCGTATTGCAAGGCATGACGGACCACGAAATGAGCTTCATCGCCCGTGCCTCGATCCCGATGTTCCTGATCATGGTGCTGATGGTCTTTGTGCTGATCGCCTTTCCCGAGATTGCGACCTGGCTACCCGAAAACATACGGCAACGCCCCGGAGGAGGCTGACCCTGCACCTTCTTCACATCGCTGCACGCCACGCCCGTATCTGTCTTGTCCTGGGGCTGGTGGCCGGGTTGACGTTGCCGGGCGTGGCCCAGATTATCAAACCTTGGTTGCCGTTGCTCGTGGCCTTTCTGTTGTTGCTGTCATCGGTCCGGATCGGTCTGCGCGCCGCACTTGGAAGCTTTGCCGACCTCCGTCAGACCGCGACACTTGTCACGGTCTTTCAACTGGCCCTGCCGCTTTTGGCCTTGGCGGTCATTTTCCTGGCCGGATTGACGGAATCGCAACTGGCTCTCGCCATCGTTTTGATGCTTAGCGCCCCCTCAATCACGGGAAGCGTCAACTTCACCGCACTGATGGGCCACGATCCGGCACCACCCATGCGGCTTTTGATCTTCGGAACGGCGGTTTTCCCACTTACCGTCTTGCCTGTGCTCTGGCTGATGCCTGGTCTTGGCGACGCTTCGGACGTGCTTTTGGCTGCACTGATGCTTCTCTTCGTCATCGCTCTGTCGGTCGGGCTTGGCTTTGCACTCCGCCGCGCGGTTCTGACACCTCCGACAGAAGCCCAGATCCGCGCTCTGGATGGCGCAAGCGCGATCGTCCTGGCGGTGATGGTTGTGGGATTGATGTCCGCTCTCGGTCCCGCCCTGCGCAGTGTCCCTGGCGAAGTTCTCTTCTGGCTTGTGGCCGTCCTCATTACCAATTTCGGCCTGCAAAGCGCTGCCTACGTCCTTGGCCAATCCCCGGGTGCCTCGGTTGTTGCGGGCAATCGCAATGTCGCGTTGTTCCTTGTGGCCTTGCCAGCGGAAGCCGTTGATCCGCTTTTAATCTTCATCGGCTGCTACCAGATCCCGATGTACCTGACACCAATCGTCATGGACCGCATCTATCGTCGCCACACCCCATCTTCAACTTGCTGAAAATATGCCCGCCGGAGGCACGTTTCCTACTGAACCGCACGCCTGAGGTTGCTGAGCGCAAGCTGAAGCAGATCGGCCGCAGCGGCGTCACTTTCGGCTTCCACATAACAGCGAAGCTCTGGCGCATTTCCCGAAGGGCGGACGTGCAGGATACGCCCACTATCAAATCGAAGTCGAACGCCATCGGTCCGGTCAATCTCGACAACCTGACCGAGGCCCGTTGGAAATAGCGACGTTTCGCCTGCCAGAATGCCATTCACGAGCCGAAGCGAGATTTCCTGCGGGATGTTCTCCAGCCGGTCGGTGGCTGTCCGACGTGTCGGCAGGGCAGCGACCAACCCGCTGACCGACATGTCGGCTTCGACCGCCGCAGCCAAAGTCGCAAGGATCGGCAACACTGCGTCCCGCGTCATCAGCGCGCCAATTTCGCGGCCGTTCCGCGACACATCCCAGCCAAGGAGAAACCCGCCATTCGGCTCATAGCCCGCGACTCGTATAGACCCTGCGGCCATACGGGCCTCCATCTCGGCGATCACATAGGGCGATCCTATCTTTGTTCGGCTTACCCTTTGAAACGCTTTCGCCCCCTCAACAAGTGTATTGGCCGACACCGTGGTCACGACCTCATCGGCCCGACACCACCTGGCCGTGATCGGTCCCAGAATATCGCCCGGCACCACCTGACCCTTGTCATCCACCACCAACGGTCGATCGGCATCGCCATCGGTGGAAACCAGGGCATCCAGGCTGAACTCCCGCACCCAGGCGGCAAGTGTGTCGCGCGTTTCGACATCGACGGCTTCGGTATCGACCGGGACAAACCCCGACACCTCTCCCAGTGAAACAACCTCAGCCCCGAGCGCGCGCAGGATACCAGGCAACACCTCACCAGCAGCCGAGGAATGCAGCCAGACCCCGACCCTTTGACCCTGAAGTGCGTCCGGAGCGAAACCGGCGGTATAGCGCGCAAGGTAGTCTTCCAGGGGTTCATTGGTTGTCGTAACCGAAGGGGCCACATGCCGCGGTGTTTCGAAGCCTGCCATGGCCATAGCCAAAAGCGCCTCGTCTGCCTTGGTGAACTCACCTTCTGCAGTGTAGAATTTCAACCCGTTCCGATCCGCCGGAATGTGACTACCGGTCACCATGATCGAAATTGTCTTTGCCCGCAAAGCCGCCCCGGCCATGGCGGGCGTTGGAAGGATACCGCAGTCCACAATGCTCAAACCCTGCGACGCCGCCCCGCGCGCCACCGCTGCGGCAATGCGCGCCGAGCTTTCGCGCTTGTCCTGCCCGACATAAAGCGACCCGTTGTTGGCGTGCTGTGACGCAAAGGCCGCCGCATAGGTCGCGCAAAGGTCGTCCGTCAGTTCGACGGCAAGGCCACGCAGGCCGCTGGTTCCGAACTTTGGTGCCACGGGATCTATTCGTTCAGGTGCCGACATTCGGGAACCGGAGCGATCACCCGACCGTCGACAAGCCAGCGATCAAGATTGTCGCAGACCAGATCCCCCATGGCGGCGCGGGTTTCTTTTGTCGCACTGCCGATGTGAGGAACCAGAACCACGTTATCCATGGATTTCAGGGCCTCGGGTATCTTTGGTTCTTCCTCAAAGACATCCAACCCGGCTGCACCAAGGGTGCCGTCGCCCAGAGCCTCGACCAATGCCGCTTCGTCGACGACCGAGCCTCGTGCGATGTTGATCAGGATACCCTCCGGCCCGAGGGCGCGAAGAACCTCGGCGTTGACCAGATGCCGGGTCTCCGGCCCGCCGGGCGTGATCACGATCAACACGTCGGCTTCCCGCGCCATCTCGACCAGGTCAGGACAATACCGATACGGCACGTCCTTCTTTGTGCGTGCGTGATAGATCACCTTGGCGTCGAACATGCCTGCCATCTTTGCAATGGTCTGCCCAATGCGGCCAAGCCCCAGAATGCCCACGGTGCGGCCCCGCACACTTCGCGCCAGGGGATAGTTACCTTGTGCTTCCCACGTCCCCGAGCGTGCCCACCTTTCCGCTGGCACCAGTTCCTTGCTGACCGCCAACCACAGCATGATCGCGGTATCCGCCACTTCGTCGTTCAACACATCGGGCGTATGAGCCACGATAACCCCGTGCTCCGCCGCCGCATCGGCGTTTATGCTGTCATAGCCAACCCCGAAACTGGAAATGACCTTCAGGTTTGGCAAGCCTGCCTGAACGTCGTCCGGCACCCCGTGGGTGGTGGCGATGGCCACGAAATCCGCACCACGCTCGGCCAGAAACCCTTCGTAGGCGTCCGGCAGCCGCGTGACAGTGAATGACGCGGCCAAACGTTCTGCCATCCGATCTGACACGCCGCCGATCTGCAAAAGTTCGGGACGCTCAGGCATCTTCCCGCACCTCTTGCCTCTGGGTTCCAAGGCCTTCAATTGAAAGCGTCATCACATCGCCCGCTTTCAGATATCGCGGCGGTTTTTGTCCCATTCCGACACCCGGAGGCGTGCCGGTCGAGATCACGTCCCCCGGCTGAAGTGTGCAAAGCTGCGACAGATGTGACACGATCTCGGCCACCGAAAAGATCATCGTGCGCGTGTTGCCGTCCTGAAACCGCTCACCGTTGACCTCAAGCCACATGTCAAGGTTCTGCGGGTCCGGCACGTCGTCCCGAGTCACCAGCCAAGGGCCGGTCGGTCCGAAGGTATCGCAGCATTTGCCTTTGTCCCATTGACCGGACAACTGAAGCTGGAAATGGCGCTCGGAGACGTCGTTGCAGACACAATATCCGGCCACATGATCCAACGAATCGGCTTCGGACACGTACTTCGCCGCCTTTCCGATCACGACCCCCAATTCGACCTCCCAGTCCGAATGCGTCGACCCGCGCGGGATCGAGACATCGTCGTTCGGCCCGACAATCGCCGAGTTGGGCTTCATGAACAGGATTGGATGCTCGGGGATTGGCATATTGGCCTCTTCGGCGTGATCGCTGTAATTCAGTCCGATGCACAGAAATTTGCCTATGTTGCCGACGCAGGGCCCGAACCGTGGCGATCCTTCCACGACAGGGAGATCTGCGGGATCAAGAGCGGCAAGTCGTCGCAAATCGCTATCCCCAAGAACGGCACCGGAAATGTCTTCCACATGCCCGGAAAGGTCGCGCAGCTTTCCATCGGCGTCGATCATTCCCGGCTTTTCCTGACCGGCATCTCCATAGCGCACAAGTTTCATTCCTTGACCCTCTTTATTTCCAAGCAACTTCTGAAGAACGCCTAGTGGATGAAGCAGAGAAATGCCAGCCGCTCTTGATCTTAGCCACGCTTACCGACAGGTTCCCGCAAGGCACGAAGGAGGCCATGGCATGAAAGTACTGATCATCGGCGGCGGCGGAATGGTGGGCCAGAAACTGGCCCGAGCACTTGCCGCCCGTCCCTTGAACTCAGACCAGACCGTCACGCTGTTCGATATGGCCTTTCCCGGCGGTGAAACACCGGCCCACAAACAAATCAGCGGAAATTTGACCGACAAGGCCGCGATCCAGACCCTGCTTGGTGAACGTTATGACTTGATCTATCACCTTGCCTCGATCGTTTCGGGCGAAGCCGAGGCGCGGTTCGAATTTGGCTGGTCGGTTAACATGATGGCCTTCCGCAGTTTCCTTGAAACCTTGCGCGCCGAGGTCGAGGCGTCCGAAGGCGTCTATCACCCCCGGGTCGTGTTCACGTCGTCGATTGCGGTCTTTGGGCCGCCGTTTCCCGACAAGATTGGCGACGAATTCTTGTCTGCCCCACAGACGTCCTATGGAGCGCAGAAGGCGATTTCCGAGTTGATGCTGACGGATTACATTCGAAAGGGCTTTTTTGACGGGCTGTCGATCCGCCTGCCCACGATCTGCGTGCGACCCGGAAAAGCAAACCTGGCTGCGTCGTCCTTCTTTTCGGGGATCATCCGTGAACCCCTGAACGGACAAGAGGCCATCTTACCGGTGCCGGATTCAGTACGCCATTGGCACGCCTCACCCCGCTCTGCCGCTGGATTCCTGCGCCACGCTGCCGGATTGGATCAAGCCGACATTGGCCTCAGACCCGCTTTGACCATGCCCGGTGTCTCGTGCACCGTGGCCGAGCAGATCGAGGGCCTAAGAGCGGTTGCGGGTGAAGACGCGGTGCAACTGATCAAACCCCAACCTGACGACACGATCATGCGGATCGTGAAGGGTTGGCCGCGCAACTTTGCCCCCGAACGGGCGAACGCCCTCGGGTTTACCGCCGATGCCGACTTTGCCTCGATCATCCAGACGTATATCGACGACGACCTGCCAGCCGCCTGACGTCTTGGAAGTCCAGAACTCGGTCGCTACAATGAACTGCACTTACGGGAAAAGACATGACCAAAGAACCGCTCTTCGTCCGGCTGGACGCATCGGACAACGTCGTTACGGCCACGCGCGGACTTGAGGCCGGAACTGTGGTTGAAGATGTAGCAACCGCATCACTGATCCCTTCGGGGCACAAGATCGCGACCCAAACCATTCCCAAAGGCGGTGAGATCCGCAAGTACAGCCAGTTGATAGGCTATGCCTCCGACGACATCGCCCCGGGCGAACACGTCCACACCCAGAACACCGAATTTCGCAACACGGACGTCGCTTATGAGTTCGGCACCGATCTGCGCCCGGTCACCATGGTCCCCGAAGACCAACGTGACACATTCATGGGGTACCGCCGCGAAAATGGACGGGTTGGTACCCGGAATTACATTGCGGTGGTGACATCGGTGAATTGTTCGGCGACTGCGGCCCGCCGGATTGCCGACGCTTTTGGTCCGAAGGAACTTGCCGATTACCCGAACGTCGATGGTGTCGTGGCATTTGTTCACGGTACAGGCTGTGGCATGGCCGGCGACGGCGACGGTTTCGAGGCCCTGCAGCGTGTCATGTGGGGCTATGCGCGTCACCCGAACCATGCCGGAGTGCTGATGGTTGGCTTGGGCTGCGAGATGAACCAGATCGACTGGCTGCTAGAGGCCTATGGACTGAAACAGGGGCCGATGTTCCACACTATGAATATTCAGAATGTCGCGGGGCTTCAGCGCACGATTGACATGGGTGTGGAAAAAGTGCGCGCCATGTTGCCGCTTGCCAATCAGGCGGTGCGAACGCCCTGCCCTGCTTCAGAATTGATGGTCGCCCTACAATGCGGTGGATCGGACGCTTGGTCGGGCATCACCGCCAATCCCGCCCTTGGTCATGCCTGCGATCTTCTGACCGCCCAGGGTGCCACCGGAGTTCTGGCCGAAACGCCCGAGATTTACGGCGCCGAGCACCTTTTGACCCGCCGCGCGGTGTCGCGCGAGATTGGCGAAAAACTCATCGGCCTGATCCATTGGTGGGAAGACTACACTGCCCGCAACAAGGGTAGCATGGACAACAACCCTTCGCCCGGAAACAAGAAGGGCGGCCTTACGACCATCCTTGAAAAATCCCTGGGAGCGGCGGCAAAGGGTGGAACAACGCCTTTGACGGGCGTCTACAAATACGCCGAACCGGTGACGGCCCACGGTTTTACCTTCATGGACAGCCCCGGGTATGACCCAGCTTCGGTCACAGGGCAGATCGCGGGCGGTTGCAACCTCGTCTGTTTTACCACCGGGCGCGGCTCTGCCTTCGGCTCGAAACCTGCACCGACCGTCAAGCTTGCCACCAACACCGAGATGTTCAAGCGCATGGAAGGCGACATGGACATCAACGCCGGTGATATCCTGACCGGCGAAAGCTCGGTCGAGGAAAAGGGCCGCGAAATCTATGAAATGTTTCTGCGCGTCGCTTCGGGAGAGCATTCAAAGTCCGAAGCCCAGGGACTTGGGGATTACGAATTCGTTCCATGGCAGATTGGCGCCGTGATGTAGCGCCCCGCCAGGAACCAAACAAACCTAATCGGAGGAAGTAATGAAGATCGGATTTATCGGACTGGGCCTGATGGGCTCGGCCATGGCGCAGCGCCTTCTTGACCAGGGGCACGAGTTGATCGTTCTCGGCAATCGCGACCGAACGGGCGTCGAAGCAGCCCTTGAACGCGGCGCAGCCGAAGCAACCAGCCCCCGCGCCTTGGCCGAAGAATCTGAAATCGTCATGCTTTGCATGGGAACTTCGGACCAGGTGGAAAACCGGATGCGCGGCGAGGATGGCGTCATTGCGGGGCTTTCCGACGGCAAGGTAGTGATCGACTTCGGAACCTCGCTTCCCGCATCAACCCGCGCCCTTGGCGCCGAGGTCGCTGCAAAAGGTGCCGCCATGCTTGACGCGCCCTTGGGGCGCACGCCGTCGCACGGGCGTGAGGGCAAGCTCAACATCATGGGCGCGGGCGACAAGACGGTCTTTGAGCGCGTCCGCCCGGTCCTCGACGACCTTGGCGAGAATGTTTTCCACTTGGGCGACCTTGGCACCGGCCACACGATCAAGCTTCTGAACAATTTCTACGCCATGGTTTCGGCAAACGCGATGAGCGAGGCTTTCGCTGCCTGTGATATGGCCGGGGTTGATCGACAGGCACTGTATGACGTGTTGTCGGCCGGACCGAACGGCTCGGGCATGATGGATTTCGTCAAGGCATATGCCATCGACGGCGACCCAAACCAACTGGCCTTCGCTGTCAAGAACGCCAAGAAGGACGTGGGCTATTACGCTCGCATGATCGAGGATTTCGGCAAGCAGTCCATCATGGCGCAATCGGCGCTTAAGGCCGTGACCCGTGCAACCGATGAAGGTCACGGCGACGACATGGTGCCCCAAATGGTCGACAGCTATACCCGCTGGTTCTCATGAGCGCACTGGCGGTTCGCATCTCGACCACGTCACGTTCGCACTGAGTCACAACTTCACAGCCACCTGCGCCCTTTGGGCGAAGGTTGGCCCCGCCCTTGATACATTGTGACCTCTGGTTTGCCCAGTTCTTCTT
>JABDJO010000063.1 GCA_013002465.1 Silicimonas sp.
CACCACCGAAGCGGCAATGGAAAAGGCCGAGAAATTGGGGCTTGATACCGGCATCACGGTCAGCCACCCGATATATCCCGACGTCGAACTGCCTGTCTGGGTCGGCAACTTCGTTCTGATGGAGTACGGCACTGGTGCCGTCTTTGGTTGTCCGGCCCATGACCAGCGCGACTTGGATTTTGCCCGAAAATACAACCTGATAGTCCGAAATGCATTTTATATGCCGGGCCAGGAGACCGAGGTCGAAAACGAAGCTTTGGTGCCGGCCAAGACCGAGAAGGTCGTCTTCATCGACCACTTCGCCGGCGTGGGCGAAGTGACCAGCCAGGAAGCGATTGATGCGACCATCGACTGGTTCGAGGAAAATGGCCTTGGCACCGGGCAAACGCGATACCGCCTGCGCGATTGGGGCCTTTCGCGCCAACGTTACTGGGGTTGCCCGATTCCCGTGGTTCATTGCGATGACTGCGGCGTAGTGCCGGAACGGAAGGAAAACCTGCCCGTCGCCCTGCCGGATGACGTGACTTTCGAGACACCCGGCAACCCTCTGGACCGGCACCCGACCTGGCGCGACACACCCTGCCCGTCCTGCGGCAAACCCGCCAAGCGCGAAACCGACACCATGGACACATTCGTCGATTCGTCCTGGTACTTCGCCCGCTTCACTTCGCCCCGCGCCGAGACGCCGACGAACATGGAAGACGCCGCCTATTGGATGAATGTCGACCAATACATCGGCGGCGTCGAACATGCGATTCTTCACCTTCTCTATTCGCGATTCTTTGCCCGGGCGATGCACATCTGCGGCCACCTGCCTGAAAGCGCGATCGAGCCCTTCGATGCGCTGTTCACCCAAGGGATGGTGACACATGCGATCTATGTCACGCGGGATGAAAACGACCGACCTGTTTATCACTTCCCCGAAGATGTCGAGATACACGAATCCGGCGCGCGGCTTGGGGCAACCGGCGACGAAGTGGAAATCATCCCCTCGGCAAAGATGTCAAAGTCCAAAAAGAACGTCGTCGACCCCGTCGCGATCATCGACCAATACGGTGCCGATACGGCCCGCTGGTTCGTGCTGAGCGATTCTCCGCCCGAGCGTGACGTCGAGTGGACCGCCTCGGGGGCCGAGGCCGCGTATCGGCACCTGGCCCGTGTACACCGGATTTCGACCGAGATTGCCAAAGGCAAGGACACCGGATCGGACGACGAAACGCTGATGAAAGCGCTGCACAGGACGATCCACGACGTGACCATGGGTGTTGAAAGTTTTGGCTTCAATGCCTCGATTGCCAAGCTTTATGCCTTTACCAATGTCCTTGCGAAAACAAAGGCTTTCAATAGTGTCCGGCGCGAAGCGATCCTGACACTTGCCAGGCTCATGTCACCGATGACGCCGCATCTGGCCGAGGAAATCTGGCACATGCAGGGTGGCGAAGGCCTGATTGCCGATGCGCCATGGCCCGAAGCCGACGAAAGCCTTCTGGTTGAAGACAGCGTCACACTTCCGATCCAGATCAACGGCAAGCGACGCTCCGAGATCACCGTTGCCAAGGATATGGACAAGGCAGAGGTTGAAAAGCTGGCCCTGGCCGATCAAGCTGTGATCAAAGCGTTGGCCGGTGGCCAGCCGAAGAAGCTGATCGTCGTTCCGGGCCGCATCATCAATGTCGTTATCTGACCGCCGCGCCTTTCTTGCCGCCTTTGCCGCCCTTGCCGGTTGTGGCTTTACGCCGGTCTATGGACCGGGAGGAAGCGCCGAGGGTCTGCGCGGACGGATCGACATTGTCGATCCCGCGGATGAAGAGGGATTCGCCCTTGTTCGGCGCCTGGAAGAAAGGTTGGGGATTGCCGAAGCAGCCGATCTGAACCTTCAGGCCGACATCCGGATAACCGAGGATTCGGTCGGCTTTCTGCCAGACGGCGAAATCAGCCGGTTCAATGTCGTCGGCGAAGTCGCCTGGCAGGTGGCGCGCGTCAGTGATGGCGCGGTGGTTGCCAACGGCGCCGAGCGTGGCTTTACAAGCTATTCGGCGACATCGACCACAGTTGCGACCGCCTTCGCGCAACGGGACGCGCGGCGACGGTTGATGGTCATTCTGGCGGATCGGATCGCATCCGATCTCATGACCCGCGAGCTATGAAGCTTTCAAGCCGCGAGGCGACGAGCTTTTTTGCCAAGCCGGACAAAACCGCGACGGGATTGCTGATATATGGCGCCGACGCGATGCGCGTGGCTTTGAAACGGCAAGACGTCATCAAGGCACTTATCGGACCGGACGGTGAAGAGGAAATGCGTTTAACCCGCATCCCTGCCGCCGAGTTGCGAAAGGACGGGGCCCTCCTGCTGGATGCGGTGAAGGCACAGGGTTTCTTTCCTGGCCCCCGGGTCACCTTTGTCGAAGATGCGGGCGACGGTCTGACCGATACGATTGCCGCGGCGCTGGCGGAATGGGCCGAGGGCGATGCCCAAATCATCGTGACGGCAGGCAGTCTCAATGCGCGTTCCAAACTGCGTAAGGCCTTCGAGGGCCACAAGAACGCCTATGCGGCAGGAATATATGACGATCCGCCATCCCGGGCCGACATCGAAGCCGCCCTGACGGCGGCCGGGCTTGCCAATGTTTCGACCGATGCCATGTCCGCCCTGACCGATCTATCGCGCGACATTGATCCAGGCGATTTCCGCCAAACAGTTGAGAAGATTGCGCTTTACAAACTTGGCGACGACACGCCCCTGACCCCCGACGAGGTGGCCCTGTCTGCCCCAAGTTCGGTCGAGGCGGCAATCGACGACGTTCTGAACATTGCCGCCGAAGGTAAATCGCACGAAATCGGGCCAGTGCTGAGACGGTTGCAGGCACAGGGGGCCACGCCGGTTGGGCTTTGCATTGGTGCGACCCGGCATTTTCGCATGCTGCATACGGTGGCGTCCGATCCCGGCGGTGCGGGGGCGGGAATCGGCAAGCTTCGTCCACCGGTCTTCGGACCGCGAAGGGACCGTGTTCAGCGCCAGGCCTCGGCCTGGGGCATGCACAAGCTGGAGCGGGCCATGACATTGCTGCTCAACACCGATCTGACCCTGCGCTCGACCGCCGAAGTGCCGGAAATGGCTGTGATGGAACGGGCACTTCTGCGGCTTGCATGGATGGGCCGACGTTAATTCTGCTGCAAAACCGCCAAGAAACCCAAGTGAGTTTCATGGTGATCCAATTCAATCAGAGTATTCAATATCGACCAGTTCGAAGTAGCGCCGATCTGAGGTGTCAAAGCATCTCCTTGATGGCTTCGACGTGGATGCGCTCGGCGCCGAGGGCGTCGGTGGCAATGGCGCGTGCTTCGTCCAATGGGGTGTCGCTCAGGCGATCGACCAGTCCGATTTGCAAAGCCTCCGCCGCGTCGATTTTCTGACCGCCCATCAACAAAAGCTTGGCCCGCGCCGGGCCGACAAGGGCCGCAAGACGGTCTGGATCCGAAGGCTGGGGCAGAAAGCCCAACTTCATCACCGGATAAAAGAACTTGGCCGCTGGTGCCGCAACCCTGAGGTCCGAGGCCAAAACCATTCCAAGCGCGCCGCCCGCAGCCGTTCCGTTCAACGCGGCAATGGTCAAAAGCGGACTGTCGGCGATCGCCCCTGAAAGCCGTTCCCAAACCGGATCGGTCGCCAGACCGGCCCGGGCGGCGTCAAGATCGGCACCCGCCGAGAACACCTTGCCCCGGCCTGTCAGGATCAGTGCCTTCGTGCCCGGGTCGGCATTCGCCTCGTCAACAGCGGCCGCGAGGGCGGCCAGCATTTCGCGGGTTAACGAATTAGCCTTGTCCGCGCGGTCGATGATCAATGTGCGAAGCCCGTCTTCGCAAATGACGTCAATCATGGGATCAGACCAACCCGGCGGCGAATGGAGTCTTCGCGCAATGCTATTTCTTCGCCGATGAATTCATCGGCCTCGGCTCCGCACATCCACAAAAGCGTCCTCGCGGGCCACTCCGGTGGGATGTGATCCGACCAGTCCATCTGGCTGACCGGGTTTATGCCGCTTGCCTTGATCTCGCGCTGCATCTGGGTGGCGACGGTGCCCGGAGACAACCCCATGGCCCGCACGCCGTTCTCGCCCGCCTCCTTGTGAACCGAGCGGGTCAGCATGGCCGCCCCGGCCTTTGATGCGCAGTAGTGCGACCATGCCTCGATCGGATTGTGCGCGGCCCCCGACGACACGGTCAGTATGGTCCCGCCGCCCCTCGCGATCATGCCCGGCAACACGGCGCGCATGCCGTAATAGACACCCTTCAGATTGATATCTATCACCTTGCCCCAGGCCTCGGGGTCCGAGGTCGCAATGTGCGACACGGGCTCGACGACACCGGCGTTGTTGATCAGCACCTCGGCCGGGCCAAAGGCATCTTCTGCCGCCGCGACAGCCTTGGCGACCTCGGAATAACTGCTGACATCGCAAGGAACGGCAATGGCCTGCGACCCGATCCGATCAGCAATCACTTCAATGGCCTCGCGACCACGCGCCAGCAGGGCGACATTGGCGCCAGCCGCCGCAAAGACCTCTGCAGCGGCTTCGCCGATCCCGCGGCTTGCCCCAGATATGATCACGGTTTTACCCTGTACCGACATTTTACGGCCTCCATTTTGCCACACTGCGTGCTATCACAGTCACGCTTAGCCCGTCTGTCCCTCAGACGACACCCTTTCCTTGACCCCCCCGGGGTAAGCCATGTTTGCCTCGTTCCGAACCACCCAAATTCACCGGATAAACATTATGACACTCACTCGTACCCTTACTTCTACATCCATACTGGCCCTGATGGCTGGTCCTGCTCTTGCGGACCTGACCGCCGAGGATGTTCTGGCCGATCAACTGAACCAGATGTCGATGTATGGTATCGACGTCGAAACGACCGGCCAAAGCCGCTCGGGCGACACGCTTACCGTCGATGGCCTGGCAATCACCGCCGAAATCCCCGAGGGGTCATTCACGATGACCGTCGGCGGTGCCCAGTTCACCGAACAGGGCGACGGCACCGTGGTCATGAGCTATCCGGCGGAAATCCCGATCACGGTTTCTGGCGAAGGACCCGAAGGCGAGCGGTTCGAGATGGCGGCAATGGTTCGCCAAACCGGCACGCAAAGCGTTGTTTCCGGCACACCGGAGCAGATCAAGTATGAATTCACCTCAGACTCGATGACTGTCGGCGATCTGGAGTTCCTGGCCCCTGCCGACGCTGCCGAAGTCGACATGGATGTGGTGGTTGAAATGACCGGCATGTCGGGCACGATGGAAATGGATAGTGGCACCGTGCGAAGCTACGACGTCGACATGGTCGTCAAGGCACTTACCATGGCGGTGCGGGCCCAGGAACCTGGCAGTGACGAGGTTATTTCCTTCAACTTCGACGTTGCCGATCTGGCCGCCGAATATGTCGGGCAGCTTGCACGGCAAAACCTGATGGATTCCTTTGCCAAGTCGATCGAGAACGGTAACCGCACCAAGGGATCTGGCAGCCACGGGGCGCTGAACTATACATTCTCGGGCGATGGCCCAGACGGCAGCTTTCAGGGCAGCGCACAGATTGCCTCGGGCGATCTGGTGTTCAGCATGGATGAAAACGGGCTTGATTATGGTGGAACCTCGCGCGAGATGACAATGACCATGGGCGGCTCGGCGATCCCCTTCCCGCCGATGAGCTTTGCCATGGCCGAAAGCGGTGGCCGCTTTGCCATTCCGCTTGTTCCCGGCGAGGACCCTCAGAACTTTACACTGAAAATGTCGATGATCGGCCTTGAGGTTGATCCCGCTCTTTGGGGCATGATCGACCCCGCCCAGCAACTGCCCCGCGATCCAGCGAACATCGTAATCGACCTCGACGGCGAAGTTGTGCTGAGCGAAGACATTTTTGACCCCGAGTTTGCCGAGCAGGCGATGATGGCGCCTCCGGGCCAGATCAACGAACTGAACGTCAACGAAATCCGTGTCAGCATCGCTGGCGCCGAACTGACCGGCGACGGCGACTTCACATTCAACAACGAAATGGGCATGCCCCTGCCATCCGGCGTCATGAACATGATGCTGACCGGCGGCAACGGTCTTTTGGACACGCTAGTCGGCATGGGCCTTGTTCCCGAAGAACAGGCCATGGGCGCCCGCATGATGATGGGTCTCTTTGCCCGCCCGGGTGATGGCGAAGACACGTTGGTGTCGACCATCGAAGTCAAGGAAGACGGGTCGGTCCTGGCGAATGGCCAGCGGATCAAATAACTAACCGGGGCCGCGCTTGTCACGCGGCCCCTTCCACATCCAAGGGGCCGTTCATGGGCTATCGCAACCTAGTCATCGCCGGGGCCGTCGCCCTTACTGCAACGCCCTGCCTTGCCGACCTGACGGCCGAAGAAGTGCTGGCCGATCACCTGAACCTGCTGAGTGGTTACGGGCTGATCGAGATGACGTCGACCGGCACCACAAAGACCGGGACGGGGCTTAGCGTCACCGGCCTGACCGGAACCTACGCCGACGACGAGACTGCCATCGAAGTCCGTTACACCGGTTTTGAGCTTGTCGAGCAAGACGATGGCAGCGTGCGGACGATTTATCCCGACATCATCCCGATCACCTTCCACACCGAACCAGTCAATGAACCTGCGGTCGAAGTGACTGTGATGCTGGCAACGTCGGGGCTCAACCACGTTGTGTCAGGATCGCCCGACGATCTGACCCACGCGATTTCCTTTGAAAAGGCTTGGCTTCACTCGGTCGAGGTGTCGCCCCCGGAAGCGGCAGCGGAACTTGACCTGGACCACACGTTCGAAATGGAAAACGCCGCCACTACGATCCATTTCGATGAACGGGACACGCCAAAGCGCGATGTCAGCTTTCAGCTTGGCCTGCTGAACATGGTCATGAAGGCGGTCGCGCCGACGGACATAAGCGTTCAGAATTCCGAGTCCTCTTACAGCGCCTCGGGTCTGGGTGACATGGATATGGTCATTCGCCTGGAAGGGGCCGGTGGCAGTGTTTCCTATGAGGCGACCGAAGTGCCGCGACACGGTCTGGACCTTACTTTGAAAGGTTTCCTTGTCGATCAGACGTCTGTGTTGCCCGACGACGAAGGCGACATGCAGCTTCGGATGTCGGCTTCGGATCTTACCTTGGAATATGACATAGCGATTTCGATCGAAGCGATGGAACAGGACATGCTGGCCGCTCTTGCCGCAGGACAAGGCGTCACTGGAGGTTATAGCGTATCGGCGCTGGACTACGTCTTTGGCATCGACACGCCGGATGACGGTGCATTTTCAGGGAGTTCGTCCAATGGCGCCACCGACGGTCGGTTCAGTTTCGATCGGAACGGGGCGTCTTACACCGGCAGCAGCATGGATTCGGTGGCCGAAATTGAGGGTAACATCCCCGAGTTTCCGCTTTCTTCGCTTGGCTATTCCGTTGATGCCGCCACCTTCGACATGCACATACCATTGGTGCCTTCCGAAGAAGAACAGCCGCTTCGGCTGGCCTTCGCCATGGAGGGGGTGCAGATCGCGGATGCACTTTGGAACCTGTTCGATCCCGCCGAGGCGCTGCCCCGCGATCCGCTGAACCTATCGTTCGATCTTGAGGGCACGACGATTGTCGCCAGGAACCCCTTTGGCGAAGATGAAAGCGTGCCTTTCCAGCAAACAAAGGCACAATTGAATCAGCTTCGCCTCAGCGTTGCAGGTGCGGAATTGACCGGCGATGGCTCGGTCATTGACACCAGCACAAGTGACACTCCATCGGGGATCGGTGAGTTGAACCTGATGCTGACGGGCGGCAATACCCTTCTGGATACGCTTGTTGCCATGGGTCTTTTGCCCGACGAACAGGCCATGGGCGCGCGCATGATGCTGGGCCTTATCGCGCGGCCCGGTGAGGGTGCCGATACGCTTATTTCAAAGATCGAAGTGAAGGAAGACGGCTCGATCCTGGCCAACGGCCAAAGGATCAAGTGATGGCACGCGCCAAGGCCGTGACCGCAAAGAGGGTGGTGGTGTAAGGAAATATAAATTGGGGCGGACGTACATCGAACGTGCAGAATTGTACGTGTTTCGTAAGGCAGAATTTCCGTTTTGTACGTGGCGGCGGTCGGTGGGGTTAATGAAACGTTCCAGCACGAAAAGGCCAGGTACGTGCATGGCCGATGCTGTCATGAGCGAGAGCGCCGTCAAAGCTGCGTCCAAATGCCCAGGGTACCCCGAGGAAAAATCGCAAGCCAGATTTTGAGTGTTCAGAGTACCGCTACAACATGAGGCGAAACTCAACCGACAAGTTTCAATCCCGGTCGGTATTGGAACCAAGACACATCTCAGGTCGGGTCCAAGGGTTCTTCATCGGGCGAGTTCAGCGTTGACCACGTGTCATCACGCGGTGGCGTGGGTGGTGTTTCGCAATTACGTTTGTGGATGTTCACCTTGGCAATGAAATTCGCTGAAATGGGGGCGGTCACAAAGAGGAACGCCATGATCAGTGTTTCGTGGATCGAGGTTTCGCCCAGCACCACGGAATGCACAATTGACGCCAGCAACAGCATGCCAATCCCCACGGTGCCGACCTTGGTCGGCGCATGGAGCCGCGTCATCGGGTCGTTGAACTTCAACAAGCCAATCACACCCACAAGCGCAAAGCCCGAGCCGATCAGCAGGAAGATGGCGGTGGCGTAGTTGCCGATAATCTCAGCGCTCATTCGATGATGTCCCCCCTGAGGATGAACCGGGCCAATGCGACGGTGGACACGAAACCCAGCATGGCGATCAGCAGCGAAACTTCGAAGTAGATTTGCACGCCTTGCTGAATGCCAAGCACGACGACCAGACCAAGCGCGTTAATCACCATTGTGTCCAGCGCCAGAATGCGGTCGCCCGGAGTCGGTCCGATCACAAGGCGGACCATCGACAGGATCTGACCAAGTGCAAGTATACCGAAAGCCACGATCAGAGCGATATCCAGAACTGCCAAAGCTGTCGTCATGGGAAAATCTCCTTCAACCGGCGTTCGTAGCGGATTTTAATCTCGTCGCGGACCGCCTCCGGGTCATCGGTGTGCAGGACATGCACCAGAAGGCTGTGACCTTCGTCGGACAGGTCCGCCGATACGGTGCCTGGTGTCAGAGTGATGGTGCCCGCCAGAACAGTGATCGCTTCGGGCTGAATCAACTCTAACGGCACAACGATCCAGGCCGGTTTCAGCTTGGCATTCGGCACCGTCAGCACAATCCAGGCAACCTGGATATTGGCTACGACGATATCCCACATCACGATGACGCTATAGGCGATCATTTTGCCCATCCGGATCCCTTTCGGGCGGTCGGGCCACCAGATGGCCGTAGCGCGAGGGATGATGATCCCCAGGATAAGGCCAAAGACTGCCATGCCGGCGGTGATCTTGTTCTGCAAAAGCACCCAGACCAGGGCAAGCAGGATCGTCAGAAGGGGGTGTGGCAACAGCCAGTGAACCGCGCGGGTCATATCAGTGATCCTCTTTCGGTTTGCTGAGTTTGCCGGGTGTTTCGACCACGGTCGCAATATAGGGTTCGGGCGCGAACAACTGCACTGCCATTGTCGTTGTGTATTTGTGGACCTGACCGGCAAAGACAGTATGCAAGGCGAGAAGCGTGACCAAGCCGCCCACGGCAACATAGGACAACATGGCCGGTGCTGTGCGTTCCGGCAGCTCTTCGCCCAATTCGACGCTGTGGGATTTCCAGAACAGGACGCTTCCCGCCCGGGCGAATCCGAGGATGCTGACAAGGCTGGAGCCAAGGACAATGGCCCAGATCCAGACCATCAGGTTGGTCGCATAGGCGGCTTCAAGCACCAAAAGTTTGCCCAGGAACCCCGAAAGGGGCGGTAAGCCCGACATGGCGATGGCACCGGCAAAGAACAGCCCGGCCGTCAGCGCCGTGCCAGCCATCGCAGGCTGAGGGATCAGATCCAGGTTGCCGCGACCCGTGCGCACCAGGTCCGAAATCAGAAAAAGCGTCGCACCCGCCAATGTGGAGTGAACGATGTAATAAAGCGCGGCCGCGATGCCGGCCGGGTTGAAAAGCGAAATCGCCACCATCACCATCCCCATGGACCCGATGATGGAATAGGCCACCAGCCGGTCCAGCGATCTGGCGGCCAGAACACCCGTCATCCCGATGGCCAAAGACACCAGCGCTGCAGGCAACAGCCAGAGGTCAAAGAGCCCTGAAGTCACCTCAAGCCCGGGATGGAAGATCATCGTATAGACCCGGATGATCGCATAGGCGCCCACCTTGGTCATGATCGCAAAGAGTGCTGCCACCGGGGCGGGCGCCTCGGCATAGCTTGAGGGTAGCCAGAAGTGCAGCGGCACCAGGGCCGCCTTGATGGCAAAGACCAGCAAAAGCAGCACCGAGGCGACGCGGATGCCTGTCGTTTCCTTTGGCCCGATCAATTGCACCCGGTTGGCAAGATCCGCCATATTCAGCGTTCCGGTTTCGGCATAGATCGACCCCAAGGCGAAGAGGAACAGGGTTGAACCGATCAGGTTGAACAGCACGTATTGCACGCCTGCCCTGAGGCGCGCGTTGCCACCTGCGTGGATCATCAGACCATAGGAGGCGATCAGCAGAACTTCGAAGAAGACAAACAGGTTGAACAGGTCGCCGGTCAGGAAGGCGCCCATGATCCCCATCAACTGGAACTGGAACAGGGCGTGGAAATGCCGCCCCCGGTCATCCCAGCCCGAGCCAATGGCATAAAGCAGGACGAACAGCGCCAGCACCGCCGTCAAAAGGACCATCAGTGTCGACAGGCGGTCGCCGACCAGCACAATGCCGAAGGGCGCGGCCCAGTCACTGAGCTGATAGAGAAGGATGCTGCCGTCCGAGGTGTTCCAGGCCAGGCCCGCCGCTATGGTGATCAGCGCCAGCACGCCGACAACGGAAAAGACCCGCTGGATGCCGATGTGATAGCGCGCGGCCAAAACGATGAACGGGGCCAGAAGCGCCGGTAGAATGATCGGGGCGATGATCCAATGGGTCATTGGCTGTCACCCGCCGTGTCTGCATCTTCGCGCTGATCATCGACGTGGTCGTCATCGGACCCAAGGAAAGCGCCAAGCGCAATCACGACGATGACCGCCGTCATGCCGAAGGAAATCACGATGGCGGTCAGCACCAGGGCCTGCGGCAGAGGGTCGGTATAGGTCGTGACTCCGTCCTGCAGGATGGGCGAGGCGCCGATGGTCAGGCGGCCCGAGGCGAAGAGAAAGACATTCACGGCATAGGTCAGGAGGGACATCCCGAGGATCACCGGAAATGTCCTGAGCCGCATGACAAGGTACAAGCCGCCTGCCGTCAGAACGCCGATTGCAGAGGCAACGATAAGCTCCATGTTACTCCTCCGTCCTGACTGCATCGGCATCCTGGGATGGCAGACCGGCGCGCGAAGGGTCGATGTCCATGGGATATTCGGATTCCTGCATGTCGGACCGGCGGGCCAGTCGCGAAAAGCTTTCCAGCGACAGCATCACTGCGCCGACGACGGCCAGCAAGACGCCGACATCGAACAGCGCCGCCGTGGCCAGTTCGAATTTCTCGAATGGCGGGATACGCACATAGGTGAAATCCGAAGTCAGGAAGGGTTTTGAGACGAACCACGATCCGATGCCAGTGAACCCCGCCACCAGCACACCTGCTCCGATCACGCCGTGATAGGGATAGCGCAACCGGTCCGAGGCCCAGTGAAATCCGCTGGCCATATACTGCATCACCACGGCAATCGAAACGACCAGACCGGCGATGAATCCGCCTCCGGGTTCATTGTGGCCGCGCAGGAAGATATAAAAACCGACCATCAGAACGACGGGCATCATTACGCGGGTCAGCACCACCATCATCGTCGGGTGCATGTTGCCTGCCCGCGGCTGATCCGGGTTGCGGTTCAAAAGGCGCGCGCGGACCGGTCCGCCAAGAAGGGTTTCGGTCAATGCGAAAATCAACAGGGCCGCGATCCCCAGCACGATGATCTCGCCATAGGTGTCGAAGCCCCGGAAATCGACCAGGATGACGTTCACGACGTTGGTGCCGCCGCCGCCCTTGTAGGAATTGGCAAGGTGGAATTCGGAAATCGGGATCGCGACCGCGTCGCGCATCATGAAGTGGAAGGCCAGCGAGAACGCGGCCAGCCCGCCTGCCAGGGCCAAGCCCGCATCGCGCATGTGTCGCAAGGCCGAGCTTTCCACCGGCGTTGTCTTCGGCAGGAAGTTCAACGCCAGAAGCATCAGGATGATGGTCACGACTTCGACTGTAAACTGGGTCATGGCCAGATCCGGAGCGCTGAGGAAGACGAACCCGATCGAGACCATCAGCCCGACGATGCCAATGAAAATCAGCGCAAGGAACCGGTTGCGATGCAGAACCACAAGCCCGACAGTGGCGGCGACCAGCATCAGCAAGCCGGCAATGGGAACGGCCCCTGCCGCCTGCATTTCACGGGTCGGGGCGCTGAGTGTCCCGGTGCTCCAGGCGTGGTATCCAAGGCCGAGGATCGCCAGCACCGTGATGGACGCATAGCGGGTGAAGGCACCGTTGTGCAGCGTCAGGACCAATCCGCGAGCAGTTGCCACGGACGCGTCGACAATGGACTCGAAGATCACTTTGGCTTCGGGGCGCGGTGCGGTTTCCCATACCCGCAAGAGCGGTTTGAAGACCCCCATCAACAAAAGCCCACCGACGACGGCAATCACCGACATGTAAAGCGCGGGCACCAAACCGTGCCAGATTTTCAGATGCGCGTCTGGCAGGGCCGCTGCTTCACCCAGAACCGAGGCCGTCACCAGTCTGACAAACGGCTCGGCCAAGAAAGGCGCGACGCCGATCACGACCACCGGGACAACAAGGAATGCGGGCGGCAGCCACATTCCGGGGCCAGGGTCATGCGGCGCGGAAGGATAATCATCGCGCACGGGGCCAAGGAAGGTGTGCCCGATCAATCGGAAGGAATAGGCCGCCGACAAAAGCGCGCCGAATGTCGCCAGAACCGGCACCAGCCAATAGGAGCCGAAAAGCACGGTGTGGTTCGCCTCTTCCAGCATCATTTCCTTTGACAAAAAGCCGTTCAACAAGGGAATCCCCGCCATCGACAGGGCGGCAAGCGTGGCGATGGCAAATGTCACCGGCATCAGGCGGCGCAGGCCGCCCAGACGGCGGATGTCGCGGCTATGCGCTTCGTGGTCGATGATCCCGGCCGACATGAACAGCGCGGCCTTGAAAGTCGCGTGGTTCAGGATGTGAAACACCGCGGCCATGGCACCGAAGGCGGTGCCGGTGCCAAGAAGCATGGTGATCAGGCCCAGATGACTGACGGTCGAGAAGGCAAGAAGCGCCTTCAGGTCGTGCTTGAACAAGGCGATCAAAGCGCCCAGCACCATGGTCACCAGACCCGCCGTCGTGACGATCGCGAACCACTCGGGCGTGCCCGACAATACCGGCCACATCCGCGCCATCAGGAAGATACCCGCTTTCACCATCGTGGCCGAGTGCAGGTAGGCCGACACCGGTGTCGGGGCGGCCATGGCGTGGGGCAACCAGAAATGGAACGGGAACTGCGCCGACTTGGTGAAGCAACCCAAGAGGATCAGGATCAGCGCGGGCACGTACATTGGATCGGCCTGGATCGCCTCGCGGTTCTGGAGGATCACGCTCAGGTCATAACTGCCTACGATCTGGCCGAGGATCAGCATGCCTGCGATCATTGCAAGACCGCCCATGCCGGTCACGGCCAAAGCCATCCGCGCGCCCTGCCGCCCTTCGGGCAGGTGCTTCCAATAGCCGATCAGCAGGAACGATGAAAGCGAGGTAAGCTCCCAGAAGACCAGCAAAAGCAGGATGTTGTCGCTTAGGACAATCCCCACCATCGCGCCCTGGAACAGCAACAGATAGGTAAAGAACTCGCCCATGTGATCGTCGCGGCTGAGGTAGTGACGCGCATAGGAGATAATCAACAGGCCGATGCCCAGGATCAGGAAGGCAAAGAAAAAGCCCAAGCCATCCAGCATGAGCGTAAAGTTCAGACCCAGTGTCGGCATCCAATCGACGCGCGCTGTTACCACTTCGCCTGCCAGCAACGCGGGCAAGTTGGTCAGAAGCCCGAGAAAGGCCGCAAGCGACACCATAAGCGTCACGCCCGCACAGGCAGCCCGTCCGGCGGCGTTCATGACACCCGGCAAAAGCGCACCAAAGAATGGCAGGGCAACGATTATGAAAAGCGACAATGCTTGTTCCTATTCCGTCAGTGGTGACCGCTTTATTTCAGGCTCGCTTCATGAGGGACAGTATAAAGTCGGGTGCAAACAAGCGTCGTCGATCCGTTGGATTGGATTTAGCGCGGAAAATGCGGCTGTCGATAATGTGCGCGGTTCGTCGGGAATGGGCATCGGTTTCACCACCGTCGTCGAGATGTTTCGATTTCCGATGATGCCAATTTACTTTTCCGGTTCCTAGTCGTTTCCGCGCGTTGCGTCCCGATACCAGGCGACGATCGTCGCGCGGCTTTCATCCGTCATCGTCGAGATCGCGTTTGGTGGTGGCATTGCGTGGCTGGCGCCGGCCTGAAGGAATATCGCCTGCGCGTGACGCGCCACGTCGGATTCGGTTTCCAGAACAACGCCTTTTGGCGGCCACAGCATGGTTTCGCTGAAGAACGGTTCGCGCGCATGGCACATCGAGCAGTTGCCAAGCACAATGTCGTATGCGTCACCGAACCCCTCGGCAGAGGCAAAGCGTTGTTCATAAGGTGTGAGGTCGCGTGCTTCGGCCTCTTCCAGACTGTTGAGCATTGGGGCCACCGAGAGCCAGGCAATGATGATCATCAGGATTACGGTCACCGCCCAGGTCCAGTGCGGACCCGATCCGGTTGCGTGCATCGTGTTGAAGTAGTGGCGGACCGTGACGCCGGTCAGGAAGATCAGGCTGGCAATGATCCACGAATACTCGGTCGCGAAGGCAAGGGGATAGTGGTTCGACAGCATCAGGAAGACGACCGGCAGGGTCAGATAGTTGTTGTGGGTCGACCGGACCTTGGCGATCTTGCCGTATTTCGCATCGGGCGTGCGCCCGGCTTTCAGGTCTTCGACCACGATCCGCTGGTTCGGCATGATCTGAAAGAACACGTTTGCGGTCATGATGGTTGCCGTAAAAGCGCCCAGGTGCAGAAGGGCGGCGCGGCCGGTGAAGATCTGGTTATAGCCCCAGGACATCGCCACGAGGATGATGAAAAGAAGCAGCATCAGTATGGTCGGCTGTTCGCTGAGCCTGGACTTGCACATGAAGTCGTAGGCCAGCCAGCCGATTGTCAGTGACGCGCCCGATATCAGAATGCCTTGCCAAAGCGACAGGTCCGCCTTGTTCGGGTCAAGCAGGTAAAGTTCGCCGCCGATCCAGTAGATGATCATCATCAGTGCGGCGCCCGACAACCAGGTCGAATAGCTTTGCCATTTGTGCCAGGTCAGATGCTCGGGCATCCGCTCGGGTGCGACAAGATACTTGGTGGTGTGGTAAAAGCCGCCGCCGTGGACCTCCCATTCTTCGCCATAAGCGCCTTCGGGCATGCCGGGGGCCGGTTTCAGCATCAGATCAAGCGCGATGAAATAGAAGCTGGCGCCGATCCAGGCCATGGCGGTTATGACGTGTAGCCAACGGACGGAAAACCCGATCCAATCCCAAATTGCGATCATATCGTACATGGCATGCCTCCCTCAGTATCGAATCCCTGTCAGACTAGTGGTATCGGCTTTGTTCTGGTATTGGGGGTAAAAGCCAAGCTGCATCAAAAAAATCAATATAATGTCCTATTTCGAAAACATTCGTACATTTGTACGCGTCTATGAACTGGGCAGCATGTCTGCTGCGGGTCGCGACCTTCGAATATCGCCCGCGGTGACATCGTCGCGGATTTCACAGCTTGAAGAACATCTTAGTGTGCGGCTGTTCCAGCGCACCACGCGAAGCCTTACACCGACAGAACAGGGCCGCGAGTTCTATGGAGGGGCGTGCGAGATCCTTGAGTCGGTTGAAAAGGCCGAAGCGCAGGTCGTCAATATCACCGAGAACCCGAAAGGCGCGTTATATGTTGCCGCTCCGCTGGGGGTTGGACGGCGATTGATCGCGCCGCAGGTGCCTGAGTTCCTATGTCAGTACCCGGAGGTAAGCGTCAGACTGCGGCTGACGGATCGCAAGGTGGATTTGACCACCGAAGGGCTGGATCTTGCGTTTTTTCTTGGCCAGCCGGAGGACAGCAATCTGCGCATCCGCAAGATTGCCGATATCGAAAGAGTTCTCTGTGCGTCGCCGAAGTACATTGAGCAGCATGGGTCCCCTGAAAACGGCGAGGATCTGGTTGCTGGCAAACATGAATGCCTGATCTTGCGGTTTCCCGGCGCGACAGAGTTTCAATGGCGGCTGGTTACCAAGGACGGCGCAAAACGGTTCCGGGTATCGGGGCGCTATGAATCCGATGACGGAGATGTGCTGACAGATTGGGCGCTGGACGGCCACGGCATCGCGTTGAAGCCAATATTCGAAGTTGCCGAGCATCTTGAAGCGGGCAGACTTGTCCCGGTCGCGACCGCGACGCCGCCGGCGCCGATCCAGATGGCATGTCTTTATACCCACAGAAAACGCCAGGATCCGAAGACGCGCCTGTTCATGGAGTTCGTGATTGATCGGATCGGGGCCGTTGTTCGCGATGGCGACAATGGCGGTCAGCTTCCGCGATAGGTCGAATATCCGAACGGCGAGAGCAACAGCGGCACGTGATAATGAGACGCTTCGGACATTCCAAATCTTAGTGGGATGACGTCAAGAAATCTTGGCGTTTCGGGTGGCGTGCCAAGGGCATCCAGGTATTCGCCCGCGTGAAACACAAGCTCGTAGACCCCCGTTTCAAACCGGTCGGTCGGCAGGATTTGTTCGTCAGTTCGACCGTCGTCATTGGTCACAAGCGTTTTCAGCAAAGACCGGCGGTCACCATCAATCCGGAAGAGTTCGATCTTTAACCCCTCGGCGGGGCAACCCCGGGCGGTGTCGAGTACGTGTGTGGTGAGATATCCGGCCATAACGGTTCCTTCAGGTTTGAATTCCTTATTACGGCGCCCGCCGACTTGCCGCAAAGACTGTGGGGCAAAATGCTCCTTCAAAAATTTCTTGAAAAACATTTCTATTGTACTGGATTACAAGCAGTCAATATTGAAAAGGGGCTACTTCCGTGACGCGTTATCCTCGTGATTTGATCGGCTACGGTACAACACCGCCCAAGGTCAACTGGCCGAATGGCGCGAAAATCGCGGTGCAATTCGTGTTGAACTACGAAGAAGGCGGCGAGAACTGCGTGCTTCATGGCGATGCGGCGTCCGAGGCTTTTCTATCGGAAATCACCGGCGCCCAACCCTGGCCGGGCCAGCGTCATTGGAACATGGAATCGATTTATGAATACGGCGCGCGCGCCGGTTTCTGGCGTGTGCATCAGATGCTTAAAGACATTCCGGTCACGGTCTATGGCGTGGCAACCGCGCTGGCGCGTTCACCCGAGCAAGTCGCGGCCATGCAGGGCGCGAACTGGGAAATCGCAAGCCATGGGCTGAAATGGATCGAACACAAAGACATGACCGAGGACGAGGAGCGCGCGCAGATCCTTGAGGCGATCCGACTGCATACCGAGGTCACCGGCGAAGCGCCGCGTGGCTGGTACACCGGTCGCTGCTCGATGAATACCGAACGGCTGGTCGCCGAGACCGGGCAATTCGCCTATGTCGCCGACAGCTATGCCGACGATCTGCCCTATTGGGTGCGCTATGGCGACCGGGATCAGCTTGTCGTGCCCTATACGATGGATTGCAATGACATGCGGTTTGCGATCCAGGCCGGGTTTACCGCGGGCGATCAGTTTGAATCGACATTGAAGGATGCCTTCGACGTGCTTTATGCCGAAGGCGAAGCGGGCGCGCCGAAGATGATGTCAATTGGTCTGCACTGTCGCCTGATTGGCCGACCAAGCCGGGCCGCCGCCCTGAAGCGTGTGCTGGAGTACTTCGGGTCTCACGGCGACGTCTGGTTCGCGACGCGGCTACAGATTGCCGAACACTGGGCGCGGGAACATCCCCCGACGGCAAAACTCGGCCCTTCCGGGATGGATCGCGCGACATTTGTCCAAGAATTCGGCGGCGTCTTCGAGCACAGCCCGTGGATTGCCGAAGGTGCCCATGATCTGGAACTGGGGCCTGCGCACGATACGGCAATCGGGCTTCATAACGCGCTGTCGCGGGTCTTCCGGTCTGCATCGCAAGAAAAGCGGCTTGGCGTGTTGACGGCGCACCCGGATCTGGCCGGCAAACTGGCGGCGGCAGGCCGCCTGACGGCCGAAAGCACCTCCGAGCAGGCTGGCGCGGGTCTTGACATGCTGACCGACGCGGAAAGGGCCACTTTCACCGAATTGAACGAGGCCTATACCTCGAAGTTCGGGTTTCCTTTCATCATCGCGGTTCGTGACAACACCAAAGCGTCCATCATGGACGCCTTTCGGCGGCGGGTAAAAAGCGACCGCGAAACGGAGTTTGCTGAGGCCTGCCAGCAGGTCGAGCGGATCGCCGAGCTTCGGCTTCAGGAGAAATTGCCCAAATGACCAAGACACTTGTTGCCCAGCCGCTTACCGCAGACGGCTTTAGGGCCTTTGGTGACGTTCTGGAGGCCACCGGCGAGCCCGACAAGATCATCAACCGCGGGCTCTGTGGTCGGTATCATGACCGGGCACGTCTGGACTTCGGGCCGGATGGTCGCGCGGGCATAAGCGTGTTTCACGGCCAAACGGTTTCCTGGCCGATCGAGGTGGCCCTGGTCGAGCGGCACCCGGACGGAAGCCAGGCGTTCGTGTCCATGTCGGGCCATCCATTTCTGGTTGTCGCCGCGCCGGACGAGAACGGCACACCGGGGGCGCCCCAGGCGTTTGTGGCTGCCATGGGGCAAGGCATCAATTTCCATCGCGGCACGTGGCATGGCGTTCTGACGCCGTTGCACGAACCGGGGCTTTTTGCCGTGGTGGATCGGATCGGAGACAGCCCGAACCTGCAAGAACACTGGTTTGACGCCCCATACATTGTCCAGCCGGGGCAGGAATGTGTCAGCGCAGGGCTGACTTAGGCATCGTAAGGGAGGAAATACCATGACGGATGCATCTATCGGGACGCCGGAACAGCTGCGCGACCCGAATTATACACCGGCGCTTCACCGCGCCATTCCGCTGGGAATCCAGCACGTACTGGCCATGTTCGTATCCAACGTCACACCGGCGATCATCATCGCAGGTGCGGCCGGGTTCGGATTTGGCTCGGACGCCGGGGCGCAGGGTTTCCCGGACATGACTTATCTCATTCAGATGTCGATGCTGTTTGCGGGGATTGCGACTCTGTTTCAGACCATCGGATTGGGCCCCGTGGGCGCCAGGCTGCCCATTGTTCAGGGCACATCGTTTGCCTTCATTCCGATTATGATCCCGCTGGTGGCCGGCAAGGGGGTCGAAGCCCTGCCCGCGCTGTTCGGCGGCGTCGTGATCGGCGGATTGTTCCACGCATTCATCGCCACGTTCATCGGCAAGATCAGGTTTGCCTTGCCACCGCTGGTGACCGGCCTGGTTGTGACCATGATCGGACTTGCCCTTGTCAAGGTCGGTATCCAGTACGCCGCTGGCGGCGTTCCTGCCATCGACCAGCCCGAGTACGGTTCGCTTTTGAACTGGTCGGCGGCCCTGGTCGTTGTCTTTGTCACACTGGGCCTGAAGTTCTATGCCAAAGGCATGATGGCGGTGTCCGCCGTCGTGATCGGGATCATCGTTGGGTATATCTATGCGTTGATGCTGGGCATGGTGACGGTTGACGGGATTGCAACAAGCTGGGGCCGTGCGGCACCTGTCGCGTTTCCGGTCCCATTCAAGTACGGCTTCGAAATCAGCATCGCCGCGGTGGTCGGTTTCTGTCTGATGGCGTTTGTCTCGGCTGTTGAAACTGTGGGCGACGTATCCGGTATCACCAAGGGTGGTGCGGGCCGCGAAGCGACCGAAGAAGAGATCCAGGGCGCGACCTATGCGGACGGTGTCGGCACTGCGGTTGCGGGTCTGTTCGGGGGCTTTCCCAACACATCGTTCAGCCAGAACGTGGGTCTGATCGCTATGACCGGCGTCATGAGTCGCCACGTGGTCACCATCGGTGCGATCTTCCTGATTGTCTGCGGTCTTATCCCGAAAGTCGGCGCCGTGATCCGCACCATCCCCATCGAAGTTCTGGGTGGTGGTGTGATCGTGATGTTTGGCATGGTTGTGGCGGCTGGCATTTCGATGCTGTCGGACGTGAGTTGGAACCGCCGCAATATGGTGATCTTCGCGATTTCCTTGTCGATTGGTCTTGGTCTGCAGCTTGATCCGAAAGCGGTTCAGTACCTGCCAGACACTCTTCGCATCCTGATGACCTCGGGTCTGCTTCCTGCGGCGCTGATCGCCATTGTGCTCAACCTGATCCTTCCAGAGGAACTGTCTGACGAAGCAACGGAAGAAGTTTCAGGTGGTATGGCCGGGCATGCCGAAGGTGAATTGGTCAAGGACGACCACGTCTGAATGAAAAAACTGCACCCCGCCGCGATTACCTGCGGCGGGGTGAATGCACATCGGTTCACCGGGACGAATTGACGACTATTCTCCACCTTGTACGGGCGCAGTGCGTTTCGCGTCTGACCCGGAACACTTGGCCAGTGCCAATACGTCAGGGTCTACATCCCAAAGGGGCAGAACCGCCCGGTGTCGAAATCAGAAATCCACTTCGATGGCGACGCCTTTTTCAACCGCGAGGTCCACGACCGCAGCCGCCACGGCAAGGTCCTGCAGACCAACGCCGGTACCATCGAAAAGCGTGATGTCCTCGCCCGATCCACGGCCCGCATGCGTTCCGTTGATGACCGCGCCAACCTGGGTGATGTCGCTTTCTTTGACCAGCCCCTCGGACACGGCATGTTGTGCTTCGCCGATGCTGACAGACTGGGCCACTTCATCGGTGAAGACAGTCGCCCGTCCAAGAAGTGCGGATTCAACTTCCTGCTTGCCCTTCGTATCGGTCCCCATGCAGGCAATGTGCGTGCCGTCGGACACTTGATCGGCCATGAGTGATGGCGCAAAGGCCGAGGTGATCGAGATGATCACGTCGGCGTTGTGCATGCCTTCCAACTCAACAGCCTCGAAGGGCAGACCGGCTTCGGTTGCGACCTTTTCGATGTTGGGCAACATTTCCGGGTGATAGTTCCAGCCGATGACTTTTTCGAACTCGCGCTGTTCCAATGCCGAGCGAAGCTGGAACGTGGCCTGGTGCCCCGCGCCGATCATGCCGATCACTTTTGCGTCCTTGCGCGCCAGATGCTTGATCGACACCGACGACGCGGCGGCCGTGCGAAGGGCCGTCAGCAGATTACCCCCAACCATGGCGCTGGCTTTGCCTGTATCGGGGTCGAACAGGAAAACGGTCGACTGGTGGTTGATCAGGTGGCGCTTTTCAAGGTTGTTTGGCCAGTAACCGCCAGCCTTCAGTCCCAGTGTCAGGCCCGCGCGGTCAAATCCGCCCTTGAACCCGTATAGCGCATCTTCGTGCCCGATCGCCTCGCGAACCACGGGGAAGTTGTAGGCGTCGCCCGAGGCCATGGCTGCAAAGACCTTTTCGACAGCGTCGAAGGCGGCCTCGCGGGTCATCAGGTCGGCGATTTCGCGTTCGGGAACGATCAGCATTCCATTCTCCCTTAAACTAGTATGCGCCCGTGTCTGTCGCCAGAATGGCTGGCAACACACACGAGCGGCTATCCGGCCCCTTAGGAACCGGAACTTCCTGCCATAGTGGCGTGGTTAATAGGCCTTTCCACGTGCAGATACCGGCCAGACCACCTCGACCTTGCCGTTTCGGACACCGACGTACCAGTCGTGAACGTTGGCGGTCGGGTCGCAATGGCCGGGAACAAGGCGCAGTTTCTCGCCGACCCCAAGCACGCCGTCTGGGTCCGAGATCACACCATGTTCGTCAGAGCACTTGATGTACTCGACGTCATCGCGGCCAAAGATGAATGGCAGGCCGCTATCGACTGATTGGGCCTTCAGGCCAGCGTCGCAGATGGCTTTGTCTGCCTTTGCATGGCTCATCACCTGGGTCAGAATGAAGAATGCGTTTTCCCACTCGCCCTGGTCGATGCGGTTGCCATCCTTGTCCAAGATGCGGCCATAGTCGGCATCCATGAAGGCGTAGGAACCGCACTGAAGCTCGTTGTACACGCCCGAGTTCGATTCAAAGTAATAGGACCCCGTACCGCCACCCGAGACAAGTTCGCACGCGATCCCTTCGGCTTTGAGGCCGTCCACCGCGTCCTTGACCATGGCAATGGCGATATCCAGCTTTTCCTTCCGGCCCTCGTAGCTGTCGATATGCTGCATCGCGCCCTGATAGGCCTGAATGCCCTTGAAGGTCAGGCCCGAAGCGTCTTGCACCGCCTTGGCGATTTCGATCACGGCTTCGGTGGTGGTCACGCCGCAACGTCCCGCCCCGCAATCAATCTCGATGAAGACCCCAAGATTTGTGCCGTGCTTTTGCGCCGCCTCTGACAACTCTGCCACATTGGCGACATCGTCAACACAGACGATGACGTCGGACCCCAGCTTCGGCAGTTGCGCAAGACGGTCGATCTTTGCCACGTCGCGAACCTGGTTCGACACCAGAATATCCTTGATGCCACCGCGGGCAAAAACCTCGGCCTCGGAAACCTTTTGGCAGCAGACACCGACGGCGCCGCCAAGTTCTTCCTGCAGCTTCGCCACATCGACAGATTTGTGCATCTTGCCGTGAACCCGGTGGCGCATGCCGTGCGCCTTTGCATAGTCGCCCATCTTCTTGATGTTGCGCTCAAGCGCGTCAAGATCAAGGATCAGGCACGGTGTCTGGATGTCGGCCTCGTCCATGCCGGGGAGGGCGGGAACGTCATAGCCGACTTCCAGGTCGCTCAGGTTAACTTGCTTGTTCATTGGTATTCTCCCTAACTCAGGTCCAGGGCAGCTTGTCGAGATCGACATTGCCGCCCGTGATGATGACGCCGACGCGCTTGCCTTGAAACGCGTCGCGGTTTTTGAGGATCGTGGCCAGCGGTACCGCGGATGACGGCTCCATGACCACGCGAAGATGTTTCCAGGTCAGTTTCATCGCGTCGATGATTTCTTCGTCGGACGCGGTGTAAATCT
>JABDJO010000064.1 GCA_013002465.1 Silicimonas sp.
CGGTCAATCTGGCGTCTTCACCCTTCAGACCTGTGATGCTGGCCACGCCGACAGATTCAGATGAATTGAAAAATTACAGTCCCAGTGACTATTCGGCGGAATGGAAATGGGACGGTATGCGTGTGCAGGCGACATCTGAGAAGGGCGTTGCACGGATCTACTCCCGAACAGGCGATGACATCTCCCATTCATTTCCAGATTTGCTTTCAGCTATGAGTTTCGAGGGCTGCATCGACGGCGAACTGCTGGTTGGCCGTCACAAAAACGGTGCGATGGACGTCGGCACTTTTTCTGATCTTCAACAGCGGCTGAACCGAAAGACTGTTTCGGCAAAGAAACAGGCCGAGTTCCCGGTCTTCGTTCGAGCCTATGATTTGTTGCAGCAAGGCCATGAAGATTTGCGCAAACTGCCCTTCAGTGCGCGGCGCAATCGATTGGAAAGCTTTGTCAAAGCATTGCCCGCCGACCGCTTCGACCTTTCAGAGCAGATCCATTTTGATAGTTGGAAGCAGATTGCGGAGATGCGCGCGTCAAAGCCAGACCCCGTTATCGAAGGGGTTATGCTCAAACGCAACGATTCTGAATATGTACCTGGCCGCCCGAAAGGACCTTGGTTCAAATGGAAGCAGGACCCAATGCTGATTGATGCGGTATTGATGTACGCCCAGCGGGGCCATGGCAAGCGCTCGGGTTACTACTCGGACTATACATTCGGTGTCTGGACAGGGGCGCCCGATGACCCCCAGATTGTCCCTGTCGGGAAAGCATATTTTGGCTTCACGGACGATGAATTGAAGCAGATCGACAAATTTGTGCGCGATAATACAGTGGATCGGTTTGGGCCGGTTCGAGCGGTCCGGGCCGAACCAGATCACGGCCTGGTTCTGGAGATCGCCTTTGAAGGACTGAACAAATCGGCCAGGCATAAGTCTGGTGTCGCCATGCGCTTTCCTCGCATATCGCGTTTGCGCTGGGACAAACCTGCCAGAGAAGCGGACCGGCTTGAGGCTTTGGAAGCGCTTCTAAGTTGAGAAAACCTGATTTTTGGATAGTCGATCAAACTTGTAATGGCGCACCGTTTTCTTTTGATAAGCACAGTCGGGCGTTCAGATTTGTTGATGATATTGAACTTTTTTGTAACCCATTGGGCACTATAGCTGCATGATCTGATCATAACTAAGCCTCAATTTCTTGGAAATTGTTCTCCGAAAGATGTGGCGTAACGTTTGAATGTGACAAAGATGCAAACCAACCAGTTTCTGGGCGACACGGTCGGCCGCACCATCATAAAGCTTCTGGTTCTGTCCATTTTGGTGGGCATGGTGATGAGTGTGTTCGATATTGCGCCCTTCGATGTGCTGTATGGCATTCGCGATTTCTTCATTCGCCTTTGGGAAAGCGGCTGGGCAGCGCTTGGTCGGTTTGGTGATTGGATTATTCTGGGTGCGAGTGTAGTCGTGCCCGTTTTCATTCTGATCCGGTTGCTCAATTACCGTAGGAACTAACGATGATGGATCGTCGCCAGTTTCTTGTCGTTGCACCGACATTCCTGTTGGCTCGCCCTGCTTTCGCTCAATCGCGACGTTCAAGCAAAGGCGTGACCCGCCAGGCCTTGCCACTTGTCAATGCGCTGCGCGTGGAAGCGGGCAGGGACGAAGTGATTTTTGACCCTGTTCTCGAGCGAGCGGCCCTTGAGTGGAGCAAAGAGCAGGCTCTGCGCGGCAAGATTTCCCACCGCAATTTCAAACGACGCATGCGTCAGGCCGGCATCAGGAGCCCGGCCGCAGAAAACGTTGCCTACGGCCAGGACAACGTCAAAGCAGTTATCCGGGCCTGGCACGGATCTCGCGGACATCGCCGCAATATGCTGGGGATCTACAACCGGATGGGTGTCGCAGTGGCGCAGAACACCAATTCGGATAACCGGCCCTATTGGACGATGATCCTGTCTGTCTAGTTTGCACTGCGCACTAATAGGCGAACTCGCTGGCAACCCGGTGCAGGATGCTGAGCAATTCTGCCAGTCGCAGCACGTCGTTGGAATAACCGCCGCCGATGACGCCGCAGACTGGTATCCCGCGAGACCGAAAATGTGAAATCACCATGCGATCCCGCTGTTCGATTCCAAAATCTGTCAGTCCCAGGCGGCCAAGTCTGTCGTCGCAGTGAACATCCACGCCTGCATTGTAAAAGACGATGTCCGGTTCAATCCGGCTACGAATCTGCTCCAAAGCAAGGGCAAGCGTTTTCAAATAGGCATGGTCTTCAATGCCATCAACCAAAGGCAC
>JABDJO010000066.1 GCA_013002465.1 Silicimonas sp.
CAGTTGAACGGGGCGGTCGGGGCGGTCCGTGTGGTGATCCGAACATCCAGGCCGGATCCAGCGGAAAACGGATGTACCGCCTTGTCGATCCGACCATGGGATTCGTCATACCCAAAAGCCCGCGCCAGTTCGGCGGACAACGCCAATTGACCGGATTCAGCAAATTCACCGGACAGTTGCGGCACATCCTTGTTGGCGTTCAGAACGTTTTCGCGCAGTTTGACAAGGCGCGGCCTGAGGGCGTCGAACATCCGGACAAGATCGGCTTCGCTCGTGTCGGGTTCATAGGCGTCCAGAAGTGCATCATAAAGCCCGCCACCATCGGCAAGGGCCGCGGCCTTTTCGCGCGTGAGGCTAAGAACTTCCTCCAGTTTCGGGGCAAACAGCGCGAAATCGTCTGTCGCCCGCGCTTCGGCCCAGACCCGATGCGCCAAGGAGGTGGTGCGCGCCAAGGCCGCCGACAGCTTTTCCGGTACCTTTTGCGTCCGCTGAAACCGGTGGCGGATCAACTCGATCTGGCGCTCGGCAACCGCGTCTTCCGGCTTTGCCTGTTCCAGCCACTCGCCAATTCGCGGATCTGTGTGACGACGGTGCAATACACCGTCAAGCGCCGCAATCTCTTCGGCCCGTTGCTCGACCGCGCCCGATGGCATCACGGTTTCCTGATCCCATCCTAGGCGCTCCATTACCTGGCCCAAAGCCTCGGTCTCGCGTTGGAACGCGAGCAACTCGTCATAAGCACTCATGTCAGGTCCTTACTGATTGTGCGGGAGGATACTGCGCCAGGAATCGGGCGCGCATGATAAGCGTGAACAAAAGAACCGCGCCCAACTGATGCAGGATCGCAAGCCAAAGAGGCGCGATGTAAAGCACCGTCATGATGCCAAGAAGCATCTGCAGAACCAGCATCGCAAGCACCGCCAGAAAGGCGCCGCGCGTGGCGTCATTGCCGGACCGGCGCGCGCGCATCCAGACGACGATACCGAAGGCCAGCAGGGCATAGCCAATGACCCGGTGCATGAACTGCACAAGGCCGGCGTTCTCAAAGAAATTTCGCCACAGGGGTGTGATGTCGAAAGCTGCCGGTGGAAACACCTGCCCCGCCATGCCCGGCCAGTCGTTGAACGTGCGCCCCGCGTCAATGCCCGCCACCAAGGCGCCAAGCAGGATCTGCAGGAAGGCGGCATGCATCAACCCGGTCGCCATCGAAAACAACCTGACCTCGCGCCCGCGACGCGCTTGCATCAGATCGGCCTCGCTGCGTCCAAGGGCCATAATGTACCAGGCCAGAAGCCCAAGGATCACGAAAGCCAGCCCCAGGTGCAGGGCAAGCCGGTACGAGGCCACGTCCAGCATCTCTCCTGTCAGGCCCGAGGACACCATCCACCAGCCAACGGCCCCCTGAAAACCGCCCAATACGCCGGTGATCAACAGGCGGGCGGTCCAGCCCGGTGGAATGCGCTTTGTTGCCAGAAAGAACAGGAACCCCAGGGCCCAGACCAGCCCGATGATCCGACCAAGCTGCCGGTGGCCCCATTCCCACCAATAGATTGTCTTGAACTCTGACAGGCTCATGCCTTCGTTCTGCAACTGGTATTCGGGGATCTGGCGGTATTTCTCGAACTCAGCCTCCCAGGCTTCGGCGCTCATCGGGGGCAGAGCACCGGTCACCGGACGCCATTCGGTGATCGACAAGCCGCTATCTGTCAGCCGGGTCAGGCCCCCGACCGCGATCATCAGAACAACCAGGGCGAAAAGCACCGCAAGCCAGACCCGTATCGGCCCACGCGCGCCGCGCCGCGCGCTGTCGATCACGCCGCCCTTCGGAGCCTTTGGACGCGAGGCGCCATCGCCTACTTCTTCGAATATGCTGCGTTTTTCGCTCATCAAAGGGCTCCTGACATGTGGCGGAATGTAGGGGCGCTGCACGCGCTCGTCCAGTCAGTCGCCACGCTCTTTCCACCGGACCATCTGTCGCATGATCCCGTGCAGGATTTGCACATCCGCCCGCGTCAGCGGCATCCGCGACCAGAGGTTGCGCAGGGTCTGCTTCATGCCCTCGGCCTTTTCGGGTGGAAAGAAGAACCCGGCCGTCTCAAGGCGGTCGGAATAATGTTCGGCAAGCCTGTCGATCTCGATCTGCGTGGCGGTTTCGGTGCCTGCATAGGCAGTCTCGCGCGGTACGATTTCGGCGGTCGCACGCCGCCATTCATACCCCATCAGCAGCACGCATTGCGCCAGGTTCAAAGATGGGAATTCGGGGTTCACCGGCACCGAGATGATCGCGTTGGCGCGCGCAATATCGGCGTTTTCAAGGCCCGCGCGTTCGGGCCCGAACATCACGGCCACCTGTTGGCCCGCTTGCAGCCGGGCAACGGCGTCGGCCATGGCGACTTCGGGCGAATAGATGTCCTTGGTCAGGTCGCGCGACCGTGCGGTGGTGGCATAGACAAACGTCGTTTCGCCCAGCGCCTCGGCGGTGGTGGCAAAAACGCGCGCTTCGTCCAGAAGTCGCCCGGCACCACTGGCCATGGCCACCGCACTTGGGTTCGGCCAACCATCGCGCGGCGCGACAATAGACATTCGGTCCAGCCCGAAATTCCACATGGCGCGCGCCGCGGCACCGATATTTTCGCCCATCTGCGGGCGGACAAGGACAAAGGCAGGCTTGGTCATGGCCCCCCTTTAGGACCGATGGCCCGGGTACTCAAGGCGCGGGCTGCTATGCTGCGCCGGGGAAACGATTCGAGAGGTAAAGTCATGGCCTATGACGAGGGACATGCCGAGATCCTGCGCGCCGATCTGACCGACGACGTCCGCGTCGAGGAAAAGCGCATGTTTGGTGGCCTTTGCTTTATGCTTGATGGTCATATGCTTTGTGGAGTTCACAAGGGCGGCGGCATGTTCCGTGTCGGCAAGGAACGGCACGCCGAGGCCTTGGAAATCGAAGGTGTAAGCGAGATGGCCTTCACCGGCCGAAAGATGGGCGGTCTGGTCGATGTTACCGATGCAGTCATGGCCGACGATGAACGGCGCGGTGCATTGATGGCGCTGGCCCGGGAAAACGTGCGCAGCCTTCCCCCACGCTAGGCAAAGCGATATAGGCTCGAAGGCCAGGATCACGAGGACCGCGCGATGGCCGACGACAAACCGCAAATCTATCTGCTGACCCCTCCCGAGTTCGAATTGTCCAGCTTTCCTGACAGTTTGGCGCGCGTGCTGGATAATCACCAGATCGCTTGCATACGGCTGGCCATGGCCAGCCGAGACGAAGACAGGCTGGCCCGTGCCGCCGACGCGCTGCGTGAAATCGCCCATGGCCGCGATGTGGCACTTGTTATCGAGGAACACGTGGCTTTGGTGGAACGGCTGGGACTGGATGGTGTGCATCTGACAGACGGATCGCGCTCGGTGCGCAAGGTCCGCAAGGACCTGGGCAAGGACGCCATCGTCGGCGCGTTTTGCAAGACGTCGCGCCATGACGGCATGACCGCTGGCGAAGCCGGTGCCGACTACGTGGCGTTCGGACCGGCCGGTCAATCCGCACTTGGCGACGGAACCCAGGCCGGGCGCGATCTTTTTGCCTGGTGGTCGGAAATGATCGAGGTGCCGGTGGTGGCCGAGGGCGCTTTGGATAGCGAGGTGATCAGCGATCTCGCCCCTGTGACCGATTTCTTCGGTATTGGCGACGAGATCTGGACACAGGATGATCCGGTTGCAGCTCTTTCCCGATTGATTGCCGGGATCAGCTAGAAACCGAGCCCAACGGATGGCCTGCGCGCACTGCGCGCTCGGCCTCGGCGGCCAGTTGTTTGCGGCCCGCGAAATCGCTGACCCTCAGGGGCACATGCCAGATCACCTCGATGCGACCGTGACGGCGCATGGCCAGCGTTGCCAGAAGATGCGGACCGAAATCCATATCGCCCCACCAGCCGTAGATCCGCGGTTCGCCGCCCTCGGGCGCATGATAGGCCACACTCACAGGCTGCACCCAGAGGTCTGAAAGCTCTTCTGAAAACAGCGCCGCAAAAAGGGTTGGCTTGAACGGCAAGACCCGTTGTCCATCGCTTGAGGTGCCTTCTGGGAAGAACAGCAACCGATGCCCTGCCGCCAGCCTTTCCTCAAAAACGCCAGTTTGCGCCCGCGCTTCGCGCCTTTCGCGGCGCACAAAGACGGTGCCGGTGGCGCGCGCAAGCCAGCCAATACCGGGCCAGGCCGCGACTTCGGACTTGGAGACAAAGTACAATGGCGCGGCGGCATTCAGAACAAATATGTCCAGCCAGGAGCTGTGATTGGCGACAATGGCGCCGGGGTGTTCCATCGGGACGCCGGTCTGGGCCAACGGCAGTCCCATGATCCGCAGTGCCGACCGGCTGACGAACACGGTGATCCAGGGGGTCCAGGGGCGGTGAAGCCCGAATACTGGACGCTCGACAAGGCGGACGACCAGCAACAGGCCAAGACAACCAAAGACCAAGACCCCAAGTACAAGGGCGCGCGATCCGGCCAGGATCCAGCCCCCCAGGCCCGGTTTTTTCGGCACCGGCGTCGATTGGGAGGTCCAGGTCGGCGTGTTCACGCCCCTGCGCCTTTCGCATATCGCGCCAGGGCCGAAGGGGACATCCGGTCGATGTCAATGACAAGGCAAACATCGGTCGTATTGAAGTCGTGATCGACAAACGCGCCGTCGCCGACGAACCCGCCAAGCTTGAGGTACGACTTGATCAATGCCGGTACGGCCCGCATGGCGGCGACCCGGTCGATCTGGTTCGGCGGCACAAGGTCCATCGGCTGATACACGCCCTTTTGCGCCCGGACACGCAATTCGGGCGGCGCAAGATGGGAATGGTGCAACAGGGACAATGGCCCGGCCAATGCTTCGACATCGGTCCCGTGAAGACTGGCCACACCGAAGAGGACCTCGATGTTGCGGGCCCGCACATAGTCGGCCAATCCGTTCCACAGAAGGTGTAAGGCAACCCCGTTGCGATACCCCTCGCGGACACAGGTCCGCCCCAGTTCCAGCAGAGGACGGCCGGTTCGGATCAGCGGCGACAGATCGTATTCGTCCTCGGAATAATATCTTTCCGAACGTCCAGATGGCAGAACGCGATACACCCCGACCACATGATCCAAGGTGCTTCGGTCGCGGGTTTCGTCAATCAAAACAAGATGATCGAACACAGGGTCAAAGCGATCCCGTTCAAAACGGCCAGCGTGATCAACGAGGGCACCGTCGCCGCCCAGTTCTTCGACAAAGACTTCGTAGCGCAGCCGTTCAGCCGCCAGAAGGTCTTGTTCCTTGTCGGCCAGCTTCAATGTCAGGTGTGCGTGATCAAGTTCCATGTCGGCGCTTTCCTTGAACGGCGTCTTCTACGGCTGCTGCCCTTCCATGACAACACCGTCGTGAAGTTGAATCCTAAAGATGAATCTTGTGGATTGTTTGCTCGCTAAGGTTGTGATACACGTCTGGGTTAGCGTTATTCGTTTTGAAAGACAGGTATGAGCTCGATCATATTGCCATCAATCACAACCTTGCCTTGCTCAGGGAAGTTCACCGTCACACGTCCATCAATGTTGGACTGGACCTGGCCGGTGCCCCAGTCGGGGCGCGTCGGATGGCGCACCAGCACGCCGGGTGTCAAATGAGACGTGATATTCGTCATGTGCCCCTCGGCGCGACGAGAGAAGTGGATCGAGCCATGACCGAAAACGAACTAAACGCGCTTGTCGGATCACGCATCTGCCACGACCTGATTTCGCCCCTTGGCGCGATCGGCAACGGGGTCGAACTCTTGTCCATGGCGGGGATGGGGGCCGCACCCGAGATCTCGTTGATTTCAGAATCGGTGGAAAGCGCCAATGCACGTATCCGGTTTTTCCGGATCTCGTATGGAGCTGCGGCGAACGACACCCTGATTGGCAACAACGAATTGCGCAGCGTGCTTGGCGATCTGTATCGGGGCAACCGGCTTTCGGTCGATTGGCGCGTGCAGGAAGACGTGCCACGTGCGCAAGCCAAACTGGCGTTCCTGATCCTGCAATGCCTTGAAAGTGCGCTTCCCTGGGGCGGAAAAGTTCTGGTGACGCGAACCGACGGCAAGTGGAATGTCTTTGGCAAGGGTGACCGGGTGAAGATTGACACCGGGCTTTGGGACATCATGTCCAATCCTCGTGCTCCGGCAGACATCAACGCATCAAGCGTCCACTTTGCGCTGATCGACCCCGCAGCCCGGCAAGTTGGCAGACATGTGACCACGAACATCAGTGAAAACACGGTGTCGGTCAGCTTCTGATCGCCCCATTCCCGGTCACAAGGTACTTGAAACTGGTCAGTTGCATGGCCCCGACCGGACCACGGGCGTGCATTTTTCCTGTCGCGATGCCAATCTCGGCCCCCATGCCGAACTCGCCTCCATCAGCAAACTGGGTGGATGCGTTGTGCATCAGAATGGCACTGTCCAGTTGCTGAAAAAACCGCGCGACCGCGGTGGCGTCTTCGGTCAGAATGCAATCGGTGTGATCCGAGCCGTAAGTGCGAATATGCGACATCGCGTCATGAATATTATCAACGGCTTTCGCGGCGATCTTCATGTCAAGGTATTCACAACCCCAATCGCTGTCCGCTGCAGGTGAAACCCCGGCGATACCCTGCACCGCAGCATCGCCCCGCACTTCGACACCGGCGGCAAGCAGACCCTCGACAACCTGTCGCCCGATGGTGTTCAGCACATCGCGGTGGATCAAAAGGCATTCGGCGGCGCCGCAAATCCCGGTGCGTCGTGTTTTGGCGTTCAGAACCACCGAAAGAGCCTTTTCGGCATCGGCAGCGGCATCAATATAGATGTGAACGATTCCCTCCAGATGCGCAAAGACCGGCACACGCGCCTCTTTCTGGACCAACCCGACCAACCCCTTGCCGCCTCGGGGCACGATAACGTCCACATGTTCGGTCATTCGCAGCAACTCGGCGACCGCAGTTCGGTCCCGGGTCGGTATGCGCTGGATGGCGTGCTCGGGCAGCCCGGCGGCACTCAGCCCTTCGACAAGACAGGCATGGATGACCTCGGCAGAGTGAAAGCTTTCGGACCCGCCGCGCAGGATCACCGCATTCCCGGCCTTCAGGCACAAGGCGCCGGCATCGGCGGTCACATTGGGACGGCTTTCATAGATAACCCCGACAACCCCGAGCGGCGTGCGCACCCGCTGGATATGCAACCCGTTCGGCCTGTCCCATTCCTCTATCACCTGTCCAACGGGATCCGCTTGGGCGGCAACGGCCTTTAGTCCATCGCAAATACCCTGAATGCGTGGTTCGTCCAGCATCAGGCGATCCATCATGGCATCCGAAAGGCCTTTGCCACGGCCAAACTCCATGTCCTCGGCATTTGCGGCGATGATGGCTTCTCGGCGCGCCCATACCCTATCTGCCGCAATCTCAAGCGCGTTTGCTTTGGCTTCTGGCGTTGCAAAGGCAAGCTCGGCAGCGGCGGCACGGGCATTCCGTCCGATTTCTATCATGATTTCATGAATTTCCGAGACGTCTTTCATCTTCTTTGCCTTTCCTTCAGCGGCTTCATCCTACACGCTGACGAGTATTTCCCACAGCCCTAGATCGCCATATCGTCCCGATGCACCAATGCGGCGCGCCCCGGATAACCCAGCAGGGCTTCAATCCGGCCCGACCGTTCGCCACGGATCATGCGGGCCTCGTCGGACGTGTAGCGGGTTAGACCAACGCCAAGCCGCGCCGCGCCGGGACCAAGGATCGCCACGGGATCGCCGCGCCCGAATTCGCCCGTGACCCGAGCCACGCCCGCAGGCAGAAGCGATTTGCCTGCCTGCAAGGCCTTGACCGCCCCGTCGTCCACGTGAAGCTCCCCTTTGGGCTTCATCGCCGCGATCCACCGCTTACG
>JABDJO010000098.1 GCA_013002465.1 Silicimonas sp.
CGCAATCCCCTTTGCAGCGAACCTGGTGAAATAGGGGTCCGGTTCCGCAAACACCTCCTTCTTGTCTGCTCCAATCATGTGAAACGACAGGGTGACGCCCATCATGTTGCCGTGTTGATCGCCAAGGGTATAGGGCACGCCGGCCTTGGCCGAAATGTCGCCATCGCCGGAACAGTCGATCACGATTTTGGGCGAGACAGAAAACCGGCCGTTGCGATCATAACAGGTGACACTGGCAATGCGGTTGCCGGCCATCGCAGGCGCGATGGCCGTTGTGTTCAGACGAACCCGTGCCCCGGCCTCTTCCAGCATTTCGAACATGGTAAGCGTCGCGACATCGTGATCGTACTGAATTTCGGGGCCGAAGTTTGCCAGAGCACAGGGGCGTTTCTCGGCCATTGGCGGGTCCATGGCGGTCAGGCGACCCGCCAGTTCCTCCATAACCCCGCCAATGATCGCATCGGCCGGATAGGCCGCGCCCCATGGCATGCCGGGACAAAAGGCCATGACGCCGCCGACCTTGCTGGTCGCCTCAAGCAGAATGACGTCCAGACCCGCGCGCCCGGCGGCCACGGTCGCACCGAACCCGGCGGTTCCGCCGCCAACCACCAGAACATCCGTTGCGATCTGTCGGTCCATGCCGAGTGCTCCACCCCTTGGAATGTATTGCCCTACCACCCCATACGGCGCTTCGGCAATCCGGCGTCCCCGGAAATGCCGCTTGCCCGAACCATGTCCGTTTTTGACCGGAAGAGGTCTTCTTTGACCCTCGACCTATGCGGTGGCTGCACTACCCTACCGGCGATTCGACGGGAGAGATGTGCATGAGTGCCAAGATCATCGACGGCAAGGAATTCGCCCTGAGTGTGCGGGGCAAGGTGAAAGACCACGTGACCCGGTTGGTCAACGACCACGGGATCACGCCGGGTTTGGCGGTTGTGCTGGTGGGCGAGGATCCGGCAAGCGAGGTCTATGTCCGCTCGAAAGGCAAGGCGACGACCGAAGCGGGTATGAAATCGGTCGAGCACAAGCTGGACGCGGCGACGTCCGAAGCTGATCTGCTGGCGCTGATAGATGATTTGAACAACGATGCCTCGATCCACGGCATTCTGGTGCAGCTTCCCTTGCCGGATCACCTGAACGAAGACCTTGTGATCAATTCGATTGACCCGGCCAAGGATGTGGACGGGTTCCATATCTCGAACGTCGGGCTTTTGGGGACCGGGCAGAAAAGCATGGTGCCTTGCACGCCCCTTGGGTGTCTGATGATGCTGCGCGACCATCACGGCAGCCTTTCGGGGCTGGACGCGGTGGTTGTGGGCCGCTCGAACATCGTGGGCAAGCCGATGGCGCAACTCTTGCTGGGCGATAGCTGCACCGTGACCATCGCCCATTCACGCACCAAGGATCTGCCCGAGGTCGTGCGGCGCGCCGACATCGTGGTTGCCGCCGTTGGACGTCCCGAGATGGTGCCGGGTGACTGGATCAAGCCGGGCGCAACGGTGATCGACGTCGGCATCAACCGGATCGACGCGCCCGAAAAAGGCGAGGGCAAGACCCGGCTGGTGGGCGATGTCGAATTTGCAACCGCGTCCGAGGTTGCCGGTGCCATCACGCCCGTGCCGGGGGGTGTGGGGCCGATGACCATCGCCTGCCTTCTGGCAAACACGGTGACGGCCTGCAGCCGGGCCAACGGGCTGGAAGAACCGGAAGGCCTCACGGCCTGAGGTGTTGCGATCAGGGGGGCTCTGCCCCCACGCACATTGCATGTGCTTTGCTGACGTATTTCGGGGCCGATACAGGGCTCGTGTCGGGCGAATTTTGCCGTTAAGCTTTTCTTCCAAAGCAAGGGAGATGCGTCATGGCCAAGACCTATGCCGGCAAGGATATCGAAATCGGCTTCGACATGAAGCGCTGCATTCATGCGCGGAACTGTTATCTGAAGCTGCCCCGGGTTTTCGATCCCGAGCGACGGCCCTGGGTCGACCCCGACGCGGCCTCGGCCGAAGAGATCGCGGCAATGATCCGCACCTGCCCATCCGGCGCCTTGACCTATTCCCGGCTGGATGGAGTCGAGGGCGAGGCGGCTCCGGGCATCAACCGGGCGACGGTTGTCGAAAACGGGCCGATGGCGCTTCATGGCAATCTGACGGTGAAGGGCGAAACGATGACGCGGGCGACGCTTTGCCGGTGTGGCCAGACCAAGACACCGCCGTTCTGCGATCATTCCCATGCGGGGGCAGGGTTCAAGGCGACCGGCGAACCCGAGCCGACGGGCAAGGATGCGCCCGGCGACGATCCGGGCGAAGCCTGCCAGGTGATCCAGCACGAAAACGGCCCCATCGAAGCCCGGGGTGCCCTTGAGATCACCGGGGGCACCGGCGCGCGGGTTCACCGGGGCACGCGGGCGTTTCTGTGTCGCTGCGGGCAGTCGAACAACAAGCCCTTCTGCGACGGCAGTCACAAATCCGCTGGTTTGGAAGTGCCCGGCGACGGTTGATCAGACCGGGATCATGGTGCCCTGAAGCGTGGCCACATGGCGGCGATCCTGGCCGGTTTCGGCATGGATCTCGGCACGCACGAATGAAACACGACGGCCAGGTTTCACCACGCTGCCTTCGGCCAGCAGACGCTCGCCTGTCGCGGGGCGCAAAAGCGAGATCTTCATTTCCACCGTCATGACTTCGGCCTCGGGCGGAAAGAGTGTCAGGGCCGCATACCCCGCCGCCGTGTCACCGATCGAAAAAGCAAGACCCGCGTGGGCCGCGCCGTGCTGTTGCTGGCTGATTGCCAGGATGGGCGCGGTGATCAGGACCGAGCCCGGCCCCAGGTCCGCTATCTCGGCCCCAAGGGTGGTCATCAGCGATTGGCGGGCGAACGAGGCGCGCACCTTGGCTTCGATCTCAGGATCAAGGGTCATGCGGCCTTTGGCACCGGAACGGCCAGGACCTGCGGTCCGGTCAGATAGGCAATTGCGATGTCCTCGAAAAGGTCGCGCAGCACGGGCGTGGTCCAGTCAAGGCCGCCGGTATAACAGCCATAGGCAGGCAGGATCAGCCGGGTTGCATCGGCCATGAAACAGGGCCGCGCTGTGCGGCGAAGGCGGGCCTTGGGGTGATAATGGCCCGAGATTTCCCCCGGTTCCGTGTCAGGCTCGGCAATATGACGAAAGGTGAAGGGGCCAATCCGGTGCTGGCCCAGATGCTCGCCCCCCAGATCGACAGGCCCCGGATCGTGATTGCCTTCCAGCCAGAGCCAGCGGCGGCCCGCCTGCAGGCTGGCGATGGTATCCTGGTGCCTGTCGGACAGGGCTTCGGACGCGGCCAGATCGTCGAAACTGTCACCAAGGCACATGATCGTGGCCGGTGCGGTGTCGCGTATGTCCACAGACAGACGCGCCAGGGTTTCCTCGGTATCATAAGGCGGCAGAAGCGCCCCGCCGCGCCGGGCAATGCGTTCGGATTTGCCAAGGTGCAGGTCCGACACCACCAAAAGCCGCTCGGCCTTCCAATAGAGGGCGCCCGACGGTTTGGCCGCAAGGGTTTCGCCACAAAAGGAGAAGGTCAGCGCGTTCATGCTTCGTTCTTAGGCGGTGCAGGGCGGGCTGGCAAGCCTTGACCTTGGGCCACGGGCTTGCCAAACGCCGGGGCTATGGTTCGACGTTCTCCCTCTGGTGCGCCCTGGCGCAATTTCTATGGCCGCCTGAAGGGCAAGAGCCTGCGCGAGAGCCAGAAGCGCTATATGAAAGATTTGGAAGAGATCGGTCTTGAAGGCGTTGGCTGGGACGAAAACCCCGAGCGTGAGGCGCTGAACCTGGCCGATCTGTTCGGTGACCGGTCGATCTGGCTTGAGATCGGGTTTGGCGGGGGCGAACACATGGTCCATCAGGCCGTGGCCAACCCCGAGGTGGGCCTGATCGGGGCCGAGCCCTATATCAACGGCGTCGCCTTGCTTCTGGGCAAGATTCGCAACGCGGGCGCAACGAACATCCGCGTGCATCCCGGCGACGTGCGCGATCTGATGGATGTTCTGCCGGATGGGTCGGTCGACAAGGCCTTTCTTCTCTATCCCGATCCCTGGCCCAAGACGCGCCATCATCGGCGCCGGTTCGTGACGGCCGAGCATCTTTTGCCCCTGCACCGGGTGCTGGCGCAGGGTGCAGAGTTTCGGATCGCCACCGACATTCCCGACTATGTGCGTCAGGCGCTGGAAGAGGTGCCAAGGGCGGGGTTCCTCTGGCTGGCCGAGCGACCGGGCGACTGGCGGGTGCCCTGGGATGACTGGCTGTCGACCCGATATGAGCAAAAGGCCCTGCGCGAAGGACGTGTGCCGACCTATCTGACCTTCCGCCGGGAATGATCCGATTGCGTGGCCTTCGGGCGCGGTTGGCGATGGACGCTGTGGCGGGGCTGCGCTAACAGGGCCTGACGCAAAAGGAAGGATGTTCATGTCGGGACAGGGGACACCGGAGCCACTGATATCGCGCCGCGCTGCCCCCCTTAAGGGCGAAGCGCGGGTGCCTGGGGACAAGTCGATCAGCCACCGTGCGCTGATCCTTGGGGCCATGGCCGTGGGCGAAACGCGTATCTCGGGGCTTCTGGAAGGCGAGGATGTCTTGCGCACCGCCAATGCCATGCGTGCCTTTGGCGCCGAGGTCAGCGATCTTGGCGGCGGCGACTGGTCGGTTCACGGGGTCGGCGTCGGCGGATTTGGCGAACCCGAGGACGTGGTCGATTGCGGCAATGCCGGAACCGGCGTGCGGCTGATCATGGGGGCAATGGCGACGACGCCGATTACCGCGACATTCACCGGCGATGCTTCGCTGCGAAGCCGGCCCATGGGACGTGTCACGGAACCCTTGGCGCTTTTTGGCACCGAAACCCGGGGGCGCACGGGTGGACGCCTGCCGATGTCTGTTATCGGCGCCGCGGATCCGGTGCCGGTGCGGTATCGTCTCCCCATGGCTTCGGCTCAGGTGAAATCGGCCGTGTTGCTGGCCGGATTGAATGCGCCGGGGCAGACGGTGGTCTTCGAACCCGAAGCAACGCGCGACCATACCGAGCGGATGCTGCGGGGGTTCGGGGCCGAAGTCGTGGTCGAAATCGAGGATGGCGCGCGCGTCATCACCCTGACCGGCCAACCCGAGCTTGCGCCGCAGGTCATTGACGTGCCGCGTGATCCCTCGTCGGCGGCCTTTCCGGTGGCCGCCGCCCTGATCGTCGAAGGTTCGGACCTGTTGGTGCCGACGATCGGCATGAACCCGACGCGCGCGGGGCTGTTCCACACCCTGCGCGACATGGGCGCGGATCTGACGTTCGAGAACGAGCGCGACGAGGGCGGCGAACCGGTGGCCGATCTGCGCGCGCGGTTTTCGCCCGACATGAAGGGTATCGAGGTGCCGCCCGAGCGCGCGGCCAGCATGATCGACGAATACCCAATCCTGTCCGTGGTGGCGGCCTTTGCAGAGGGCGAAACCCTGATGGCGGGCGTGAAAGAGCTTCGGGTAAAAGAAAGCGACCGGATCGACGCCATGGCCGCCGGATTGCGCGCCAATGGTGTCACGGTCGAGGATGGCGAGGACTGGTGGAAAGTCAGCGGTCAGGGACCAGGCGCGGTGCCGGGTGGCGCGCGCGTCGAGGCGCGGCTGGATCACCGGATTGCCATGTCGTTTCTCTGTCTCGGGATGGCCGCGAAAGAGGCGGTGACCATCGACGATGCGGCGCCGATTGCGACGTCGTTCCCGGTGTTCCTGGATCTGATGTCGGACCTGGGGGGCCGGTTCGAGCGCGCCAATCATTGAACGGATTTCGCCGTGCAAGACAGGTCGACCCGCGCGCCGGTGACCCGGCGCGGGCAAGGGGCGCGGCCCTTTCGATCTTCGGTCATATCCCCGAAGGCTTTTGACAGAAGAAGCCCGGCTGGGGCTTCGAAGGTGGCGACGTCGCCATTCGGCGCACATGTCCGGGGTGGTTAGCCCCGAAAATCCGGTGGTCCAAAGGACCGCATGTCAGTGCCTGTTGGCAGGGTGCCAAGCCTGCCGGTGTTGATGCATCGGCGGTGATCATCCGCCGATGCGGTTGCCAAATGGTGATCACACCGCACGCGGCGGGGGCAGTTGCCCGACTTCCCCATCTGGATCAGGCGGCGACAAGGCCCATCTGTTCCAGCATCAACAACACCTGGTGGGCACAGTGATCGACCTCGACGTTTTCGGTATCAAGCGAGACTTCTGGGTTCGTCGGCACGTCGTAGGGGTCTGAAATTCCTGTAAATTCCTTGATCTTCCCTTCCCGCGCCAGCTTATAAAGCCCCTTGCGGTCGCGCCTTTCGCATTCCTCGATCGAGGTCGCCACATGGACCTCGACAAAGGCACCGAAAGCCTCGACGTCTTCGCGCACCGCGCGACGGGTCTTGGAATAAGGCGCGATCGGGGCGCAGATGGCGATGCCGCCGTTCTTGGTGATCTCGCTTGCGACATAACCGATGCGGCGAATGTTGAGATCGCGGTGTTCCTTGGAAAAGCCCAGCTCCGACGACAGGTTCTTCCGCACGATATCGCCATCAAGAAGCGTGACGGGGCGACCGCCCATTTCCATCAGTTTGACCATGAGCGCGTTCGCGATTGTCGATTTGCCCGAGCCGGAAAAGCCCGTGAAGAAAACCGTGAACCCTTGTTGCGAACGCGGCGGATAGCGGTCGCGAAGTTCATTCACGACCTCGGGAAACGAGAACCACTCGGGGATATCCAGACCTTCGCGCAACCTGCGGCGCAATTCGGTGCCCGAGATGTTCAGGACAGTCGCGCCATCCGTCACCTCGTCGGCGGGTTCGTATTGCGCGCGTTCCTGCACATAGACCATGTGTTTGAAATCGACCATTTCGATGCCGATTTCATCCTGATGCGTGCGGAACAGATCCTGAGCGTCATAGGGGCCATAGAAATCGTCACCGGCGGAATTCTTACCGGGGCCAGCATGGTCGCGACCGACGATCATATGGGTGCAGCCGTGGTTCTTGCGGATCAACCCGTGCCAGACTGCCTCACGCGGGCCGGCCATGCGCATGGCAAGGTTCAAAAGGCTCATCGTCGTGGTGGCCGCCGGGTACTTGTCCAGCACGGCCTCGTAACAGCGCACGCGGGTGAAATGATCGACGTCGCCGGGTTTGGTCAGACCCACAACGGGATGGATCAAAAGGTTGGCGGCGGCTTCCTTTGCGGCCCGGAAGGTCAGTTCCTGATGGGCGCGGTGCAGGGGGTTGCGGGTCTGGAAGGCCACGATCCGGCGCCAGCCCAGCTTGCGGAAGTAGGCGCGCAGTTCGTTCGGCGTGTCGCGGCGCATCTTGAAATCATAGTGAACCGGCGGCTGAATGCCGGTGATCGGTCCGCCAAGGTAAACCTTGCCCGCCATGTTGTGCAGATAGTTCACCGCCGGATGGGCGTCGTCGTTGGAGCCGAACACCTTTTCGGCCTCGCGCGCCTTGTCGGGGGTCCAGCGGTCGGTGACGGTCATCGTGGCTAGGATGACGCCTTCCTGATCGCGAAGCGCAATGTCCTGGCCCAGTTCAACCGCTTCGGCAAAGTCTTCGGATACGTCCAGCGTAATCGGCATCGGCCAAAGGGCACCATCGGCCAGCCGCATGTCTTCCACAACGCCGTCGAAGTCGGCTTCGCTCATGAACCCCTTCAGGGGGTGGAAGCCGCCGTTCATCAAAAGCTCCAGATCGCAGATCTGGCGCGGAGACAGGTCCCAGCTGTTCAGGTCGCCCGCCGTGGCTTTCAGTTTCTGGGCGCTTTCGTAGGAAACATAAAGCTCGGGGATCGGGACGTGGTTCGGTATCTGCATGACAACTCGGCAAGCGGGGGTAAATGAGGCCGCCAGATAGACGCGGGGCATGCGACAAATCAAGCGCAATCGGCAAATCGCCCGGTTTGTGCTGCACTTGCACAACGATTTCTCTCGGCCAGCAAACTGTTGCGACCGGATGCGCATTTCCTTGGGTGAAACGGGCCGGGCCGACGGTCTGACCCCACGGAATGGAACTCGCCGCTTGAATTGGCGGGAAATGCCAGTGATCAAGTTGCAAGACCGACCCTTGTGCAAACGCGTGACGGAGCCGACCCGATGACAACCTATCCGCATCTTCTGGAGCCATTGGACCTAGGGTTCACCACCCTTAAGAACCGGGTCCTTATGGGGTCGATGCACACCGGGCTGGAAGAAACCGGTGATTGGGGCCGTGTGGCCGAGTTCTATGGCGCGCGCGCGCGGGGCGGGGTTGCCCTGATGGTGACGGGCGGCATTGGGCCGAACCTGGAGGGCTCGGTCCTGCCCGGGGCGGCCATGATGACCAGCGATGCCGAAGCAGCGAACCACCGGGTTGTGACCGAACGCGTCCACGGCGAGGGCGGCAGGATCGCCATGCAAATCCTGCACGCCGGTCGGTATGCCTATGGGCCGGGTTGTGTCGCGCCAAGCCCGGTCAAATCGCCGATCTCGCCATCTGTGCCCAAGGAACTGGACGAAGCCGGGATCGAACAGCAGATCTCGGACATCGTGCGCGCTGCCCGGTTGGCCCAGGATGCGGGCTACGACGGGGTCGAGATCATGGGGTCCGAGGGGTATTTCCTCAATCAGTTCATCGTCACCCATACCAACAAGCGCACCGACCGCTGGGGCGGGTCATACGAAAACCGCATCCGATTGCCGATCGAGGTGGTGCAGCGGGTACGCGACGCCGTGGGCGAGGCATTCATCATCATCTATCGCTTGTCGATGATCGACCTTGTGCCAAATGGATCGACCCATGACGAAGTGGTGCACCTGGCCAGGGAAATCGAAAAGGCCGGTGCGACGATCATCAACACCGGCATCGGCTGGCACGAGGCACGGATCCCGACCATTGCCACCTCGGTGCCGCGCCGCGCCTTTGCCTGGGTCACGAAAAAGCTGATGGGCAAGGTGGGCATTCCGATCATCACCTCGAACCGGATCAACACGCCCGAGGTTGCCGAAGCGGTGCTGGCCGAAGGTTGCGCCGACATGGTGTCGATGGCGCGGCCCATGCTAGCGGATGCGGATTTCGTGATGAAGGCGGGGGCGGGCCGGGCGGACCGGATTGCGCCCTGTATCGCGTGCAACCAGGCCTGTCTGGATCACACCTTCGGCGGCAAGTTGACGACCTGCCTGGTCAATCCACGCGCCTGTCACGAAACCGAACTGGTGATCGACAAGGCCGAGGTCAAGAAAAGCATTGCGGTGATCGGCGCCGGTCCGGCGGGTCTGGCGGCGGCCATGACGGCCGCTGAACGCGGGCACCGGGTGACGCTGTTCGAGCGTTTGGACGAGATTGGCGGGCAGTTGAACATGGCCAAGGAAATCCCCGGAAAGGAAGAGTTTTTCGGGTTGGTCGACTGGTATCGCACGATGTTGGACGCATACGGCGTCACGCTAAGGCTTGGGATCGAGGCGCGCTCTGACGACCTGGCGGATTATGACGAGGTGATTGTCGCCACCGGAGTCAATCCGCGCGATCCCGCAATCCCGGGTCAAGACGGCGCCAACGTGGCAAGCTATATCGACATTCTTCGGGGCCGTGTGACGGCAGGCGAACGCGTCGCCATCATCGGGGCCGGTGGCATCGGCTTCGATGTCGCCGAATATCTGGTCGGGGATCCGCATGGGCTGGCCGAGAATATCCCCCTCTGGATGAAGGAATGGGGCGTTGCCGACCCCGAAGCGCATCGCGCGGGCCTTGCGCCCGAAGGGCCGCAACCGGCGGCGCCGGCGCGCAAGATCACCTTGTTGCAAAGAAAATCACAAGCCCTGGGGAAAACACTTGGCAAGACAACGGGGTGGATCCATCGCGCGTCGCTTCGGATGAAGGACGTGAATTTCGTCGGTGGTGTGAATTACGAGCGTATCGATGCAGGCGGTCTTCATGTGAGTTTTGGCGAAAGCCGCGACAAGCCGACCCTGATCGAGGCGGACACGATTGTTCTGTGCGCCGGGCAGGTGCAGAACCGTTCCCTGGCTGACGATCTGATCGCGCGAGGTGTCACGCCCCATGTGATCGGCGGCGCCGATGTGGCCGCCGAACTGGATGCAAAGCGCGCGATTGATCAGGGCACGCGGCTGGCCGCAGAGATTTAGATGGGCCGCACGGTGCGCGATTTCTTGAAAAGAAATCGGTCCGGAAACTTTTGAAGTTTCCGGCGCCTTTGATGAAGGTTACTCGGCAGCGATATCGGCGTCCTGACCCATCTCGGCCAGGAACTTTTCGGCCTCAAGTGCTGCCATACACCCCATGCCCGCCGAGGTGACAGCCTGGCGATAAATGTGATCGGTGATGTCGCCCGCAGCGTAAACGCCCGGCACCGAGGTGGCCGTCGAATCGCCTGCCGTTACGACATAGCCGCCCGAGTGCAGTTCCAGCGTGTCCTTCACCAGTTCGTTCGAAGGCGCGTGGCCAATGGCGATGAAGACACCCTTGCAGGGGATTTCGGTGATGGCGCCGGTCTTGGCGTGCTTCACACGCACGCCTTCGACGCCTTTCGGGTCATCGGTGCCGAAGACTTCGTCAAGGTTGTGATCCCAAAGGATTTCGACCTTTTCGTGATTGAACAGGCGGTGCTGCAGAATTTTCTCAGCGCGAAGTTCGTCGCGCCGGTGGATCAGCGTGACCTTCGAGGCAAAGTTCGTCAGGAAAAGCGCCTCTTCCACAGCGGTGTTGCCGCCGCCGATCACGACAACCTCTTGCCCGCGATAGAAAAACCCGTCGCATGTGGCGCAGGCTGAAACGCCAAAGCCCTTGAACGCCTCTTCCGAAGGCAGGCCCAACCATTTCGCCTGAGCACCGGTCGCCAGGATCACCGCATCGGCCGTATAATTGGTGCCTCCGTCGCCGATGGCGGTGAAGGGGCGGCGCGAAATGTCAAGCGACTGGATATGGTCCGAAACGATCTCGGTCCCGACGTTGCGGGCGTGTTCTTCCATCTTGATCATCAGATCGGGGCCCTGGATGTGGCTTTCACCCGGCCAGTTTTCAACCTCGGTCGTGATGGTCAACTGGCCGCCAGGCTGGATGCCCTGGACCAGCATGGGTTCCAGCATGGCGCGGCTGGCATAGACGGCGGCCGTATAGCCCGCCGGGCCGGACCCGATGATCAGAACTTTGGTATGGCGTGCGTTGCCCATGGCGGTTTCCCCCGAATGCTTCGCCCCGATATAGTGCGGGAAGATGACAACCGGAAGGGCCGGAACATGCCTTGGCCGCAATTTGTCATGACGTGGCAACGACGACCTGATTTGGCAGGATGTTCAGCGACGGGGAGTCGGCGTTGATCGAGCGTCAGGTTTGCGGTCAACACGCTTTGGCGCGATAAGGATATTGCGCAACCGCGACATATTATTGCGCATCGGCAGCAGACCGGGTAAGTATCCGAAAAACTCAAGGGAGCCCACATGGCAAGCCACAAGCTTGACGCGATTGACCGGAACATTTTGGCCCAATTGCAGGCTGACGGCCGCATGACCAATGTCGAACTTGCCAGCCGGGTGGGGATTTCGGCGCCGCCGTGCCTGCGACGGGTGCGTGCGCTGGAAGAACAGGGGTTCATCAAAGGATATCACGCCGCCGTCGATGCCCGCGCGCTTGGGTTCGAGGTTCAGGTTTTCGCGATGGTCGGTCTGCAAAGCCAGGCCGAGGCCGATCTGAACGCTTTCGAAGCCCGATGCGCCGACTGGCCGTTGGTTCGCGAATGCCACATGCTGAACGGCGAGGTGGATTTCATCCTGAAATGCGTCGCACCCGACCTGTCCACCTTTCAACGCTTTCTGACCGAAGACCTGACGGCTGCGCCCAATGTGATCAGCGTCAAGACCTCGCTGGTGATCCGGGGTGCCAAGGACGACCCGGGTGTCCCCTTCGATGTGCTGGAAGACCGGCTGAGCCAGACCGCCTGAGACGAGGCCGGCCGGGATCACGCCGCAAGGCGGTTATCCTGACGTCGGTGGAGTTTGTTTTTGATGGTTGCGAAACGAGCGTTGACCGCCCTTTTCAGGGCGGCCAGGCAATCGGGACCGCATTGTCCGGGGCGTCAGGCAATCGCAAGCAGATCGTCTGCCGACAAACGCGGAGCGGCCAGGCGACCGAAATCGCGGATCGAGGTCATATGCGGGAAGAACCGCATGAAAAGCTGCAACATCTCTTCGGGCAGCGAAATCGGCGTTTCGGGACCGGGGTGGAATGATTCGACCTCCAGTCCGGCGGCCAGGATGTTTTGGTGGGTTTCGCAGACCAGGTGATAGACCTGGGTTGCCGACACCGGGTTGACTTCGACCACGGAAAATCCGTCAGACATGGCCGACAGGGGCACCAGGGCGGCTTCGGACCCGATGGCGGCGCGAATCTTGGCGTCGCGGTCAAGGCGGCGCGCATGCGGGCCAAAGGTCTGGTCCTGAAGCGGGCGGCCAAGCCCGAAGGCATCGGGCATGACGCGATAAAGCTTGTCGGGTTCATCGCTGAGCGACGGGGCACCGGGCACCAGGGTGATCGAGCCTTTCCACATCAACCGCGAGACATGACCGCCTGCGCATTCAAGGTGCATGCCGGGCAGCAAATCTTCGACCGCGACGGGTCCGTCCGTGGTCTGGATCAGAACGCCATGGGTGAAAGCGCCGAATGCTTTTTCAAAGGCGGGAAAGGCCGGGGCGGATTGCACGGCCGATTGCACATCGTCGTCGGCCAGCCATTCGGTCTGAAAGCGACGGGTGACGCGGGCTTGCGGCATGGTGACCGGCCGCGGGGCGGGCTGCGTTGTGCGCCGGGCAGTCCAGGCCGGTTCCGACAGGCGGCGACCGCTTGGGTTTGGGTTCAGGTGGGTGGAAGGAGGCGAAAAACTCATAAAAACCTCTACTCGTTAAGATTAAAAACTACCGGACTGTCTTTCGGTTTCAGGCGTCCTCAGTCAGGACGGGTTTCGGGGCGATGGTCATTCGGGCCGCCTTTAAAAGCGGCGCGGCGCGCGACGTGGCTTGCGACCGTGCGGTCTTGATCACGCTTTGCATCCAGCGGGGTTTTGATTTCATCTGCTCGGCCCTTCTTGGTTGCCAATCGGACCGCTTGCGGGCCCGTCTCAAAGCCCACACTCGCCGATCAATGGGGCAAGGGCGTGACGGTTTCGAGGAAATTACCGCACGGTTTATGGGCTGGATTAGAGGCAGATCGCCGAAATCAACCGGCCATAGTCGGCCTGGCGCTGGTGCGTGCAGCGGCGATAGGAATAGAACCTGTCGGGGTCTGAATAGGTGCAATGGCCGGTCCATTCGGCATGGCCGACACCGGCATCGCGAAGCCGCTGCAATCCATAGCCGATCAGGTCGAACTGGTACTTGTCCCCTGTCCCATTGGCGAAAAACCGGGTGTTGCCGGGATCGTCGTCGACAAACCGGTCCAGAAACTCCGGCCCCACCTCATAAGCCGCCTGCGAGATCGAAGGGCCGATCACGGCGGTTGTGGCGCTCCGCTGTGCGCCCAGGTCTTCCATGGCATCAAGGGTGGCTTCCAGCACGCCATCAATTGCACCTTTCCAACCGGCATGAGCGGCACCAATGACACCGGCATCGTGATCGGCAAACAGGACCGGCTGGCAATCGGCTGTCAGAATGGCAAGGCCAAGGCCCGGCGTTGCGGTGACCATGGCATCGGCCTCGATCGGTTCGCCGGGCGGACTTTCCAGCGGGACGGCCCGGGCCGAGTGTACCTGGTGGACCGAGGCAAGCCGAGCGTCGTCGATACCGATGGCCGACGCCACGCGGGCGCGGTTTATTGCCACCATTTCCTTCTGGTCCGACGAGCCGTAGCCGCAGTTCAGGCTGGAAAACACGCCCGACGAGGCACCTCCGCGCCGGGTGAAGAACCCGTGGCTGAAGGGGGCAAGAACATCGGCGGCAAGAATTTCAAGTGTCATCCAGAAACTCCGGGAACTGGTGGCGTGCCCGATTGAGAAAAGGCAATCACTTTGAAGAGCGTTCCCATTTCATCGGGGTGCGTCAAGCGCCGATGTGCCGCGATGTGGTCGCTCAATGCATCGCCCGACAGGTTTTCGCCCAGTTGCCGGGCCCGGGCGGTGATCCCGAGGCGTTCAAGGAACACGCCCTGCGGCGTCATGGCCGAGACGGCCGCGGGTCTGGCGGCCTGGGCAAGCGCTTCGAAATCCACATGCGCGGTCAGGTCGGCGTCGCCCGGCGCGGCAAGTGGGTGGACATTCCGGTGCCCCGACAGGGCCTGGAAGGTATCCCCAAGCGAGCGCCAATCGCCATAATCGACAATGAACGCAACGCCGCCATGTCTTGCAATCCGCGCGCCGAGTGTGGCCGCGATGGAACGGGACAGGGAACTGATCTCGACGATGTCGCCGTCTTTCGTGTCGGCAAGACGGGCATCAAGCGCTTCGGGCGTCATCGGGTCGGACAGGCCAAAGGCAAGCCTGTCGTCTGTCAGCCCGACAAGCCGTTCGCGCCAGGCTTTGCCGTCGCGCTGGAACTGGCGGATCGGCAACGCGTCGAAAAACTCGTTGGCGACGAGGAACAGGGGCAGGTCGTCTGCCAGGTCATCGAGGTGGTCGTGATGGGTGAGGGGGGCGTCGATGGTGGCTTTTTGGCGCTGGCGGAGGGTCGGCGAAGCCTCGACAAGGTGAAGGGTCATGGCGTCGTGGAACCCTGGCACCGCGCGCGTGGCGCGCAAGACATCGGCCATGAGCGTGCCGCGTCCGGGGCCGAGTTCGCCAAGATGAAAGGGCGACGGCGCGCCTCGGTCAAGCCAGGCCTGGGCCAGCGCGAGGCCAAGAAGTTCGCCGAACATCTGGCTGATTTCGGGGGCCGTGGTGAAATCTCCTGCGGCACCCAAGGGGTCCTTTGTGGTGTAATATCCATGGGTCGGGTGCAAGAGACACTCGGTCATATAGTCGGCAAGTGTCAGGGGGCCGGTTGCGCGAATGCGCGCCACAAGGATGCGGTCAAGTGGTGTCACCGGGGTGCGCCTTGGCGGTGCCAAGCCGTGCCTCCGGCGGGCATATTTCCAGCAAGATGAAGGCGACGGGCGATCATGCCCGGCGGCGTGCAACGAAGAGGATCAGAAGGCCGATCACCACCATGGGAAGCGACAGAAGCTGACCCATGGAAACGCTTGCGGGGCCAAGGAACAGGACGTGGCCGAGGGGATTGTCGGCGGTGATGAACTGGGCATCGGCCTGACGGAAGTATTCGACGATGAAGCGTGCGAGGCCATAGCCTGCAATGAACGTGCCGCAAAGCGCGCCGGGGGTTCTGAGCCAGCCACGCACGAAGGCGAGCCAGAGGATCAGGGCGCCGAGAAGCAGACCTTCAAGACCGGCTTCGTAAAGTTGCGAGGGATGGCGCGCGCAAAGCCCGGCCACATCCGGGCAGGTCTGGGCCGCGGTGCCTGGGAAGATGACGCCCCATGGCAGGTCGGTCGGGCGCCCCCAAAGCTCGGCGTTGATGAAGTTGGCGATACGGCCAAGAAACAGCCCCACCGGCGCGGCAATGGCAACGCCATCGGCCAGTTTGGCCGGGGGCAGCCCATGACGGCGCGCGAAGATCGCACCGGCCAGGACAACGCCGACAAAGCCGCCGTGAAAGGCCATGCCGCCGTCCCAGACGCGCAGGATCGCCACCGGGTCCTCCCAGAACTGGCCCTTGCCGTAAAACAGCACATAACCCAGCCGCCCCCCGAGGATCACGCCGAGAATGACCCAGGTCAGGAAATCCTCAAGTTGTGCGCGGCTCATCGGCGGTTTGTCGTCCTTCCAGAGCGACGGGCGGTCGATGGCGCGGCGCATCAGGAAATAGCCGATGACGATGCCCACGATATAGGCCAGGGCGTACCAGCGGATCGGCAGGCTGGTGAAGCCAAGCGGGATCTCGACCAGGATCGGCGAGATGTCGGGGAAGGGAATGGCAAGTTGCATCGTCCGCTTGGTTATGGGGGCGGCTTGCGGGCGTCAAGCTTGCCCTTGGTGGGCAGAGGTCTCATATAGTGTGCAACAGACGCGCCAGAGGTGACCCATGCAGACCCGTGACAAGATTTTCGACGATATCTCTCAACTGATGACCAACGCCATGGGTGTGGCTCAGGGTGCCAGGGACGAAGCCGAGACGGCCATGAAGGGCATGATCGACCGCTGGCTTGCGGATCGCGATTTTGTCACCCGCGAGGAGTTCGACGCGGTGCGCGCCATGGCCGAGAAGGCGCGGGCCGAGAACGAGGCGTTGAAGGCGCGGATCGAGGCGTTGGAGAAGGGTTGAAACCTAGAGTTGCGCTGCAAGATACGCAGCGCGTGCCGGTTCCTTTTGCCAGCAACAGGCAATTTCCCAGGCGAGGCAAGCGCGTTTTTCGGATTCGGATTCCGATCTCAGTGTCTGAAAATCGAACAGCGGCAAGTCGCGGCGTGCTTCGTCCCAATCGAGAAGCGCGATCCGCCCGTCGGTCAGGCGTAAGGTGTTGGCCGACGTAACGTCGCCGTGGATGACGGTCATCGGTACGGGATCCAACGCGCGAAAGGCGGCTCTGATTTCAACTGCAATGGACGCAGGCACTGCCTCAAGGTTGATATCGCCGCCCGAGGAGTGGGTCAAAAAATCTTGAGAAGACAGAAAACCGGGGCGCTGCGGTAATTCCCTGGCCGCCGCGTGAAAACGTTGCAGCATGGGGGCAATGTCGGGAAGTTCCCTGGACGGCAGCGGTTCGCCGGGAAGGAAAGCCTCGCAGGTCCATCGCTGTTCGGCGATCCGGCCTGAACGTGTCGGCAGAAGTTTCGGAACAACAAAACCCGATGCCCGGGCCGCCGCCTGAACTGGTGCAAGCCAATGGATCGCCTCGGGACTTCGTGTGGTTGTCTTGAAGACCAGTTCTTCATCCAACCCGTTCGTACGGAACACGGATGCACGCGCGCCTCCAGGTACCGGGGTCAACCGGGCCGCAACTGACCAGAGGTGAATGGGCGGTACAATACTCATGGCCTGATCCAATATCGGAACGTTTCGAAAGGCCACCAAAACAATGGCATGACGGGCCCGGTTCTTTGCCTTTAGCGAAGCGTCCCTTGTCGAAGCATCAGTTCGGTTCGTCGCTTGTCGTGTCCACTGGCCGGAGATTGGTTCAGGTTCTTGGCAGGCGAGGGGGGGCGTGCGCGGGGCAACCGGCCGAGAGGTTTTTGCGCGAGCGATCTGGACTTGTCATGGGACGAATCCCGCTTTTCTGTGGATAAGGCCAAATTCCTCCTTTACAGATCCATACCTTTCGCACACCATATCTCGTAAGGATGGTCGCGAAGAACACCGTCCCTAGAGCAGACATCAAGCCATGGTGGACTCAACCATCAGGCAAAAGAGAGGCAAGGCGCCATGTCGCTGAGCGAGCATTACGCAACAGACGATCTTCACCCGATCGACATCGTCGAACATCTGGCCGAGCACCACGAGTGGGATTTCGACCGGGTGACCGACGATCAGATCGCCATGGCCGTCGAGGGCCAGTGGCGGACCTATTCGATCACTTTGGCCTGGTCGCCGCAGGATGAAACCCTGCGGTTGATCTGCACCTTCGAGATGGATCCGCCGAAAGAGCGGTTGGGCGAGCTTTACGAAACCCTGAACGCCACCAACGACATGTGCTGGGCCGGTGCCTTTGCCTATTGGCAGGCGCAAAAGCTGATGGTCTGGCGCTATGGGCTGGTGTTGGCCGGGGACAGTTCGGCCTCGGCCGAACAGATCGACACGATGATCCGCGCCGCCGTGTTGTCGGCCGAGCGGTTTTATCCGGCGTTCCAGTTGGTGGTCTGGGGCAACGAAAGCCCCGAACGCGCCATGGATGTGGCCATGACGGAGGCCTACGGCAGGGCCTAGACGTTTTTCCCGGCATCCGCGTGTGACAGGCCATCCCCCCGGCCTTGCGGATGCGAAAGAAAACCGGGTCGCTTGATTGGCGGCCCGGTTTTTTCGTGGGATAGACGGAGTGAGAATCGCGAAGGAGCGTTGAGATGGATTTCGGTGAGATCGCCGGGCGGGGCCTTGTGCTGTTGGGCTGTGGCAAGATGGGGGGTGCCATGTTGGAGGGCTGGCTGGCGCGCGGGCTGGACCCGGGCTCGGTCTGGATCATTGATCCGAAGCCTGCTGACTGGTTGACCAATGCCGGTGTGAACCTGAACGCCACTTTGCCGGAGCGCCCGGCCTTTGTGGTTCTGGCCGTGAAGCCGCAGATGATGGGCGAGGCCATCGGGCAGATCGCGCCCCTGGGCGGGTCGCGGGATACGGTGTTTCTGTCGATTGCCGCTGGCACCACGATTGCCAGTTTCGAAGCGGTTCTGGGGGGTGAGACACCGATTATTCGCGCCATGCCCAACACGCCTGCCGCCGTGGGTCGGGGGATCACGGCGCTGGTCGGCAACGCACGCGTCAGCGCCGAAAACCTGGCCATGGCTGAAACCTTGTTGTCGGCGGTGGGGCAAACCGTGCGGCTGGACGACGAAGGCCAGATGGATGCGGTGACGGCAGTTTCGGGATCGGGGCCGGCCTATGTTTTTCACCTGATCGAAACCCTGGCGGCGGCGGGAGAGACCGAGGGTCTGCCTGCCGACCTGGCGTTGAAACTGGCGCGCGCGACGGTGGCGGGTGCCGGCGCCCTGGCCGAGGCATCGGACGACGGGCCGGGGCAGTTGCGGATCAATGTCACCAGCCCGAACGGCACGACCCAGGCCGCCCTTGAGGTCTTGATGGATGAAACTTCGGGGTTTCCCGCATTGTTGCCAAAGGCCGTCAAGGCGGCGGCGGATCGCAGTCGGGAGTTGGGCAAGTGACGCTTTCCTTCGACGATTTCCTGAAAGTCGATATTCGCGTCGGTCAGATCACCAAGGCCGAACCTTTTCCCGAAGCCCGCAAACCGGCGTTCAAGCTTTGGGTGGATTTCGGTGCCGAACTGGGGGTCAAGAAAAGCTCGGCCCAGATCACCACGCACTATGATGTCGAAGACTTGCCGGGGACGAAGGTTCTTGCGGTCGTCAATTTTCCGCCCCGCCAGATCGGGCCAGTAATGTCCGAGGTTCTGGTTCTGGGTGTGCCGGACGAGACCGGTGAGGTGGTTCTTTTGACGCCGGACAAGGATGTGCCGCTGGGCGGGCGGATGTACTGAGGCTGGCTTGGAACTCTTCACCGCCGCGCAACGTGAACGCGAGACCCGCGTCGATCGAGATCTCGTGGCGATCTGGAACCGGCGATTGCCACGCCCGCAATGCTCAATCGGGATGAATGTCGCGTCGCGTGCAACCTGATTCCAGTACCACAGCAATCCAATTCACATGTGCTTGCAAACCTCGCTGGCGCAGCCAATCATCCTGAAGGCGATAAGCCGCTTCTTCCTGAGCGCCAGGACAATAATAGAACCTCGATACCTGACGGGAGTGGACCAGTTCGTGAAGAAGGATGCTTGCATCGTGCGCGTCTTTGGCGTCCCAAGGGAGTATCAAGTAGATTGTCGATGCGTCCGGTGCAAAGAGTCCCCGCGTTCGACCATGAATTGAACCGGAAATGCCGCGAATTGACGCTGCAACTGATGGGCTTATGGTTTTGATTGTTGCGCGTTTGTCGGGGCGCTGGAATCCTGAATTTTCGTCCAGCCATGTGTCGAGAACTTCTGCCAATTCGGTGAGGCTTTTTGCATGTCGCCATTCCGGTTCAGGATCAAGCCGCAAGCTGGTGTCTGCGGAAGCGGAATAGGCAAAATACACCAATGCTACCAGCCAGAGACTGGCACGAAATCGGCCAAGCATCATGCTCTCCATGTTGAATTTTGAAACTCTTCGAAAGAATGCTACGCTGTCTTAGGGAGAACGCGCAAAAGACCAATTTTCATGGTGCTGTGAAAGGATTTCACAACTTATGGGACGCAAGCTTCCGCCCTTTGCCGCAGTTCGAGCTTTTGAAGCGGCCGCGCGGCATTTGTCTTTCAGCAAGGCCGCTGATGAGCTTTGCTTGTCACCCTCGGCCATCAGCCATCAAGTCCGTGCCTTGGAAGATTTTTTAGACACAAAACTTTTCGAGCGTTGCAATAACAGGATGCAACTTACCCAGACCGGCAAATCCTACTCGGGGAAAATGACATCTCTTCTCGATACGCTTGAGGCAAACACATCAGGCATTACAGGAGGCGCAAACCAGACACTGCGGGTTCTCTGCACACCGGGTTTCGCGGCACGCTGGCTTGTCCCACGGCTTGACAAGTTCATCGAGCCCTCAGCAGTTCGCCTTCGCGTTTCCGTTGGCGCACCGTCGACGGATTTTCAGACCAATGATGCCGACGTCGTTATCGGTTGGTCCGACGACCCGGTTGCAGGCGCCGAGGTTGTTCCGTTGATGCAGTCTGGTAGGTATCCCGTTGCCTCTCCGAGCTTCATACGCGATCACCGTATCGAAGAACCACAGGACCTGTGTCGCGTTACGTTGATGCACGACGAAACGAGGGACCAATGGCGGGAATGGTTCGCGGCCGCCGGAGTTGAACCGCCCGAGTTTCCGTGTGGTCCGGAATTTCCGAATTGCGAGCTTGCGACTTCGGGCGCCGAACAAGGTCTCGGCGTCTCGCTTGCCTATGACTTGATGGTTCGCGAGACTGTCGCATCAGGTCGCCTGGTTCGTCTATTCGAACCTTTTACAATGCCGTTCGTGATCTATTCATTTGTCTGCCAGCGAAGCCGCGCGTCAGAGCCACTGATTTCAGCTTTCCGTGAATTTGTCTTCAATGAAGTTGAGCCTGACGGCCGACCGGCCTTCTCGGCAGTTGCAGAGTAGAACGATAACTCACCCGTCAATTTCGCCAAGAGTGTTCTTTCACGCGAAGTCGTGGGTATTGTTGGCCGACGCCGCGCTTACCGCGCTCAACGATTCCCCGTTGCTTCGCGCCAGTGGCGGCGGCAGAGGGGGATATAGGTTTCGTTGCCGCCGATCTGGATCTGGGCGCCCGCCGTCATCGCGTTGCCGTCGGCATCCTGGCGCACGACCATGGTCGCCTTCTTGCCGCAATAGCAGATCGTGCGGGCCTCGCGCATTTCGTCGGCCAAGGCCAGAAGAGCCGCCGATCCGGGGAATAATTCGCCCCGGAAATCAACGCGCAAGCCATAGCACATCACCGGCACGTTCAGGTCATCGACCGCGCGGGCCAGTTGCCAGACCTGGTCCTTGGTCAAAAACTGGGCTTCGTCGATGAAGGTGCAATCCACAGGACCCTGTTTCAGGCGCTTGTGGATCATGTCGAAAAGATCGCTGTCGGTATCGAACATATCCGCACTGGCCTCGATGCCGATGCGGCTTGCGATCTTGCCCTTGCCGGCGCGTCCGTCGATGGCGGCCGTCAGGTGATAGGTCGTCATCCCGCGTTCGCGATAGTTATAGGACGCCTGCAGCAAAAGCGTCGACTTGCCGGCGTTCATGGTCGAGTAGTGAAAGTAGAGTTTTGCCATGTATGCGGGGTACATTGACTGTCTCGAAGGGGCAATCCGGCAAATTCCAATCCTTAGACAATTCTAAAAATGCCGCAGGATTGGATACCTAATGGCCCTTTCACGCCACATTATCGGCCAAATCTGGGGATAGACCGATCTTTGTCACAACAAGCGTGGTGGCGGCAGAAACGGGCGATGTCTCTGGAATCAGAGCAAAACCTTGTGCCTTCTCGCTGAATGGTGACACCTGATTTGGGTGAGTTATGGACGCAGGGTCACAACAGGCAGATACGGGGACGGCAGAGTCCTTTGCTGACGCGCTGAAGCCGGGTACCGAGCTTCTGCATGGTCAGTTCCGTATCGAGAAGTTCCTGAACGCCGGTGGCTTCGGGATGACCTATCTTGCGCGCGACAGTCTGGACCGGATTGTCGTGATCAAGGAATGTTTCCCGTCATCCATGTGCTGCCGCAACAACGGCAAGGTCATGGCGCGGTCGCGCCAGCACCAGGCGGAATTCGATGCAGTCGTGAAACACTTCGGCGCCGAAGCGCGGCGTCTGTCGAAACTGCAGCACAACAACATCGTGGGTATCCACCAGGTCTTCGAAGACAATCTGACCGCCTATATGGCGCTGGATTTCGTTCGTGGCCGAGATTTGCTGGATACCATCGAAGACCCCAAGATGACGCTGCATCCGCGGGACGTGAAAGGCATCCTTCTGAGATGTCTTGAGGCGGTTCACTATATCCATACGAATGACGTCCTGCACCGCGACATCAGCCCCGACAACATCCTGATCGACGGCAAGGGCAACCCCGTTCTGATCGACTTTGGCGCGGCCAAGGAAGAAGCCACGCGCGCCTCTCGCGCGCTGTCGGCACTTCACGTGGTCAAGGACGGCTATAGCCCCCACGAATTCTATATCGCGGGATCGACCCAGGATGCCTCGTCGGATCTTTATTCGCTTGGTGCAACCTTCTATCATGTGCTGACCGGCGAAGCGCCGCCCGACAGTCAGGCCCGTGTCAGCGCAATCGCCGCCGACCGCCCCGATCCCTATCGCCCGGTTTCCGGCAATTTCCCGCAGTTCGAAGATGCCTTCCTCCATGCCATCGACAAGGCGCTGTCGGTCTTTCCGCCCGACCGTATCCAGTCGGCGCGCGAATGGATCGAACTGGTGGACACCGAACGGCGCCGCTCGGCGGCATTGGCGCAGGCCGAACTTGACCGTCAGATCGAACTGTCGATCTCGAAGCTTGTGCAGGAAACCAACAAGCAGGTGGAAGCCGACATAAAGGCTCAGGAAGTCAAGCAATCGGTTGAACGCAAGGAAGCACAGCGGTTGCAGAAGCTGGCGGAAGAACAGGCCCGCCAGCGCAAGAAGACCTTGGATGAACTGGCCATGCTGGACGACCAGACATTCATGCAGGAACAGGCCCGCGCCAGCCAGATGTCCGCCGAGCGGACGGCAAAGCAGGCCCACGACGAACTTACCGGCACCGGCGGGAAAAAGAGGTCCATCCTCAGCCGGGTTCTTCCCTTCGGTCTATTGCGCGGCACGTTCCGCAGCGGTGGCCGGTCGGATTATCTTTGAGAGGCAGAGCAATGAAGATCTTGTCTAGAATGTTGTCGAAAAAGATTGATCCGGATCAAGCTCCGGCACCGGTCGATTTGCCCGAAGGGGAAAAGAGCTTGTCGCGGCCCGACCAACCCCTGGCTGACGATACCGGCAAGGTGAACCCGACCCGCGTCGCATCGCGCCGCCCCGTCGATGCCGACCCGACCGCACCCGTCATGCCAAAGGCGGAAGAGCCCGAAGTGGCCGCTTCGGGATGGGCCGAGGACGACTGGGAAGACGACGGTTGGGACGACGACGAGGATTGGGGCGAAGAAGATTTCGACATGGAAACCCGTCGCCGGACAACCGACCGCAAGCAACTGGTCAGCGAAATCCGCGACGCCATGGATGCCGCGAAACGCATCCGGTCCGAACCCCAGGTCGCCGCTCCCTCTGCCGAGTCCGATGGCGAGTGGGTCGAGGACGAAGAGTTCGGCCGCAAGGCCATGGCACGCAGTCAAATGTCGGACCCCGAGAACGAGGAACGGATCCTTGAAAAGACCGAATCCGTGATGATAGACCGCGAAACCAGTCGCCGACGCTCGGCCATGGCGCATCTGAAAGCCGCCGCCGCGGCCACCAAGGCCGACCGTGTTCTGCGCCACGTGGTCAGCCGCGATCCTTCGGCCGATCCCGAAGAACAAAGTCCTTACCGGGACGATCTGGCGAAGGTGGTGCGCCCACATTCGACCAGCCGGCCGATCAGCCGCATCGTATCGCGCCCCAACACCCGCTCGCCAGTCTGGGATCAGGGGGCTGGCGACGAGGATGCCGCCCTGTTCGCCGCCGCCGAAGACAGTATGATGGAGGACCCAGCCGTGTCCGTAGAAGACGAATTGGCCGCCGCAGAAGCGGAACGCATTGCGAGGTCTCCCAGCGATCTCAGCGAAGAAGACTTCGCCGACGACACCCCGATGGCCGCCCCCGGCGAAGGTGCCGAAACCTTCCCCGCAAGCCCCTTTGCCCGCCAGCAAAGCATGCCTGCGCCGGAAAGCCAGAACGCCTTTGACGACATCGACGAAGATGACTTCGACGATGAGGACGAGGATTTCGACGAAGACGACGATTTCGCACCGCGCCCCAGCCGGGTCGTGTCGGAAGCGGTCGCCTTTGCCAATGCCCCTGATGAAGTGATCGATACATCACCGCCGGAAACCGAGGTTCGCAAGAAGATCTGGGAAATGGCCGACGAGGTTGCTTCGGAGATCGAAAAAACCAAGGAAGAACCGGAAGACATTACAGAAGTCGTTCCAGCGGTTACCGGTCGGGCCGGACGCAGTTCAGGTGGACGCGTGAAGACCCGCCTTCTGGGCTTTCAGGCCGAGGATGCAGGCAGCGCGGATGTCTTTGAGGCTCAAAAACCTACTGAACTTTCCGGTCAGGCACAATTCCCGGCCGGATGGATCGTGGTGGTCGACGGTCCTGGTCGCGGCGCGAGCTTTACACTGCACAGTGGCGTCAGCCAGATCGGGCGCGGCGAGGATCAGGCGGTGCGGCTGGACTTCGGCGACACCTCGATCAGCAGAAACAACCATGCTGCGGTCGCCTATGACGACGAGCAGGGCAAGTTCTATCTGGGTCACGGCGGCAAGTCGAACCTGGTGCGCCTGAATGACATGCCGGTATTGTCGACCGAAATGATGAACAACGGTGACAAGATCCGGATCGGTGAAACGACGTTGCGGTTCGTCGCCCTTTGCGGCGAAGAATTCACCTGGTCTTCCGCGGGAGATGAAGCTGCAGAATGAACGGCACGCCGGACATAAAGTACGACGTTGCGTCGGTTCTTAATCGTGGTCACCGCGATTATCAGGAAGACGCAATCGCCACGGATTTCCCGCTTGGCGCCGATTTCGGCTATGCTGTCCTGTCGGATGGCATGGGCGGGCATGCGGCGGGCGATGTGGCGTCGAAAATTGTCGTGACTGAAGTGTTCAGCGAGCTGAAGTTTCAGTCATCGGACGCCGATGGCTTTGAGGCCGATGTCGGAAGTGTCCTGAAAAACGCTGCCGTTTCGGCCAATGAATGCATGGCCGCCCATGCCATGACCAACCCGCAGACCGCGGGGATGGGGGCGACCCTGGTGGCGCCGGTGCTTATTCGCGATTGCCTGTTCTGGATTTCGATCGGCGATTCGCCGCTTTATCTGATGCGCAACGGCCGCTTGCGCCAGTTGAACGAAGACCACTCGCTTGGTCCGCATATCGACTACATGGTGCGCTCGGGCATGATGCCCGAGGACGTCGGGCGCAATCACCCTGACCGAAATGCCCTGACCTCGGTGCTTATCGGCGAAGCGATCGAGCGCATCGACTGCCCCGACCGCCCGTTCCGCCTGAAATCCGGCGACATTCTTGTGGTGGCCAGCGACGGTCTGCAGTTCCTGTCGAACGCGCAAATCACGCGCATCGTCGAGGAAAACGCCGAAGGTGGAAGCGCGGCCATCGCCGAGACATTGCTGGAAGAACTGCGCGAACTGGACGATCCCGAACAGGACAACATCTGCTTTTCGGTCATCAAGGTCGAAATGAAAGATGCGAACAAGGATCATAACATCTTTTCGCCCGAGTTCGAACGTCGCAAGTCGCGGTCTCCGCGCGTGACGACGCGCCCGATCAAACCCGAAGATGTCCCCGATCCAGAAGAGATGCCCGCATCCGTTGCCCAGGCAACCAATGGCGCAGCCAAATCCGACGAAGGCGAAACCACCCCGATCTTCTTGAGACGGCGATGGCTGGCAACTGACGGTGGGGCATGAAGGACCATTCCTCTGACGAAACGGTAATTGAACGTCTTCAGGGCGCACTGATCTCTGAAGCGATGCCGAAGTCTGCCCGCCAGTACGCTCAACACCTTCTGAACCGCCTGTCGCAACCGGTGCGTGTCTCCGTTCTTGGCGCGCGGCGGTCGGGCAAATCCGAGCTGGTCAACATGTTCCTTGGCCGTCGCCTGATGCCGAAGGATTCCAATTTGCCGACGACCGAGTTCGTCTGGGGCGAACACGAAACCATGACGGTGACCGCGGCGGACGGGTCGATCAAGGAATTCGACACCATTGACCTGGAATCGCTGGCCGATCAGGACGTCGCGTTTCTGAAGCTTGAACTTCCTGCGGAAATTCTGAAGCGAATCAATTTGTTAGAGGTCGTAACGAACGGCGCCCTGAGCGAGTTTGAATCTGCTGTCGACTGGGCCGTGCGGCGCACCGACATCGCGCTTTGGTGCAGCCAGGATTTTGGTGAATCCGAGCAGACCATCTGGTCGCGCGTGCCCGACAGCCTGAAGGACCACGCTTTCCTGGTGCTGACCAAGGCCGATGTTCTGTCGGCGAAAAAGGTTCTTTCCAAGCACGTGGCCGATCTGGAATCCATCGTTGCCGAAGAATTCCATTCGCTTTTCGCAGTGGCCACGTTGCAGGCCGTGCGCGCCCATGAAGGCGACAGGGTAAACGAGGCGAAATTTCACGCGTCGGGCGGTGCGGCCCTGGCCTCCGAAGTGCTGCGCCATGCCGAACGGGGACGGCGCGCTGATTTCGATTCCGCCCACATGTTCCTGATGCGGTACCGCGCGAATTCGGCCGAAACTGTCCGGCCACATTCCAAGCCGCGCCTGGTCGAAGACAGCGACGAGCGCGCCGCGGAGGCGGCAAGCACGCCTGCGCCCGAACCGGCACCCGAACCCGCGCCGGTTCCCGAAACGCCGGTGCCGGATATGCCGTCGGCGCCCAAGGTCGAGAATGTTGCGCTTTTCACCGAAGCAACGCGGTTCCTCAAACGGCGTGGTGACAGCCTTTGCGAAGCGGCGAATTCACTTGGCGAAGGCAAGGCCAAGCCCCTGATCGAAAAATGCGTCGACGCAGTCGAACATCTTGTCGATCTGTTCAGCCAAGACGAAAGCGGCTGCGAAGCCAGCGATGCCTTCATCGACGAATTGGCCGAGGCCTCGGACATGATGGTTTTGATGCAGGTCGAGGACGGCGACGGTCCGGCAGCGGATGCGGTGACATTACTGCTGCAGTTGCGCCGCGACATGGAGATGCAGATGGCCGCGTGATCGGCGCGGCATATGAGGGCAACAAACCGCCCAAACAACCGCGATTGACCGGAAATGCGCCACAAAAAGGCCATGTTAACCGGGAATTGTAGATAATGAGGGACACCGGAAGGCGTCCTCTGAGGTTTAAAAAGTAGGCGTTTGGCAGGATAGCGATGAATGTGGATGCAAACATTTCGGCGGGGGCATCGCCTGGGACCGAAAATGCGGAGCTCTTGAGCCTTGGGTTCGAGAGTCTTCAGCCATTTATTCAAAGATCGCTGGATCTGCGTCAAACCCTTGTCAGGTTGGGCAAACTTGGCGACAAGGCCACCAATCGGGCCGCGCGGAAACTGCACCATCAACTGAAAAATGCCGAACCCTCGGTGACCATGATCGGTCAGGTCAAGGCCGGCAAGACCTCGTTGGTGAATGCGATGGTCGGGGTGCCGGATCTTTTGCCGGCGGATGTGAACCCCTGGACGTCGGTTGTGACATCCTTGCACATGAGCCCCCATGCAGCGCCCGAGGACAATCGCGCCAGCTTCCGGTTCTTCGACATGGAAGAATGGGGGCGACTTTTGGATCGCGGCGGACGTATCGGTGAACTGGCCGCCCGCGCCGGGGCCGAGGACGAGCTTGAAAAAGTCCGCGAACAGGTTGTCGAGATGCGGGAAAAATCTCGCAAACGCCTTGGCGACAAGTTCGAGATGCTGCTTGGTCAGCAGCACGAGTACAATTACATCGACGGCGATCTGATCGAACGCTACGTCTGTCTTGGCGACGATTTCGAAGACGATACCGAAACCAGCCAGACCCAGGGCAGGTTTGCCGATATCACCAAGTCGGCGCAGCTTTTCATGCATCGCCCCGATCTGCCGATGCCCTTGTGCGTGCGTGACACGCCGGGCGTGAACGACACCTTCATGATCCGCGAACAGATAACCATCCGCGCGATCCGCGAAAGCCGGATCTGCATTGTGGTTCTTGCCGCCCACCAGGCGCTGTCCTCGGTCGACCTGGCGCTGATCCGCATGATCGCGAACGTGAAATCGCGCGAGGTTATCATCGCCGTCAACCGCATCGACGAGTTGAGCGATCCCAAGACCCAGATCCCCGAAATCCGCGACAGCATTCGCCAGACCCTGATTGATCACAACGGCCCGGAAGATGCCCAGATCATCTTTACCTCGGCCTTCTGCGCCAACGCCGCGTTGATGGGGCAGACCGATATTCTGGATCAAAAGGCGCTGAACGCCCTGTCGGACTGGGCCAAGGACGAAGGTCTTCTTCCAGACCAACTTGGTGGGATCGAGGAACTGTTGTGGCGGCTTTCTGGGCTGCCCGCGATCTATGCGGCCCTAAGCGAACGCATTTCCGAAGGCATGGGCCAGGAACTGCTGGACCGGGTCGCGAAATCGGCGATGAACCTGGCCAATGGCATGAGTGCCGCGCAACAGGTTGTGTCGCGCCGCGACGACGACGTCGATCTGCCACCCCTGGAACTTGGTCAGATGGACGACGAGATTGGCCGCGTTGAACAGGGCGCCATCGCGGACATGACCGAAGTATTCGATGCCGCGATCGAGGATTTTCACAAACGCCTGGAACGGTCGCACCGCAGCTTCCTGGAGCGCGCGACGGGATCGCTTTTGCAGCATCTCGATACGCACGGTGAAGACGAGCTTTGGGAATATGACCCAACCGGTCTGCGTATCCTGATGCGCACCGCCTATCAGGTCTTCGGGCGCAATGCGCAACGGGGCACCAAGCTGGTCCTGACCCAGACGGCGCAGGATTATGCAGCGCTTTATCACCGGTTGTTCGAGGTGTCGGACGACGATTTCGGGATCGAGGCGCCAAGTGCGCCGCGCATTCCCTCGCCGGTTCTGTTGGGGCAGACGATCGCCCTTGACCTGAAAGGCACCTGGTGGAGCAGATGGTGGCACAAGCGGCGCGGCTATCGCAGCTTTGCGACCGAATTTGCCGATATCATCAAGGCGGAAACCGACCCGATCGTCGAAGCACTGCGCGGTGCCCATGCGGAATCGATCCGGGATGCGGCGATGGAAGTTCTGCAGGAATTCCTTGCCGAGCAGCGCGCGATCCTGGCCCGCATCGCCGAGCAGGCTGGCGGGCAGTCAAGCGATGTCGGCACAATGTTGGATGAAAGCACCTCTGCGTCGAAGCGGGCGGAATTGAAGCAGGCCATCGACAGCCTGACCGGCTTTGCGGCGTGACGAAACGTAAGGAACGTTTGATATGAGTGGGCAGGAACCGTTGTTTCTAGATTCAGACGCCAGAGCGGCGGACGACCAGCAGGTTGCGCCGATCGACCGGCCGGACCCCAGCCTGGCATGCAAGACGATGTTGCCGCCGTCCGACGCCGGATTTGTGGCGGAACGCCTGTCGCCGGATCATGGCGGCGGGGCGGCGCTTCGCGCGGCTGAAACCGCAGCGGAGCCTGCGCCGACGGCCGACGAGGCCGATCCCGAACCGGAAGCATCGCTGCCCGAGGACGATGCGGACATGGCAGAGGAAACCGCTGCGCCGGCAACATCCCGTTTGCCCCTTGAAGATCGTCCGAAACGGCCCGTCGTTGCGCTCATGGGGGAATTCAGTGCGGGCAAAAGCACGCTATCCAACCTTTTGATCGGCACCTCGGCCTTGCCGGTGAATGTGACTGCAACCCAGCTTCCGCCGGTCTGGATTTCCAAGGGCAGTGAATCTCCGTTTCGTGTCGGGCTGGACAGTGACGAATACGACATTGATGTTCATGACCTGGAATCCGTTTCGGTCGAAGACACCGATCACATCCGCATTTTCCATGACGCCAAACTGTTGGATATTTGCGACCTGATCGACATGCCGGGGATTTCCGATCCGAACATGGCCGCCAGCGTCTGGCAACGGGTCATCCACAACGCCGACATCGTCATCTGGTGCAGCCACGCCACCCAGGCCTGGCGTCAAAGCGAAGCGGCGGTCTGGTCGACGCTGCCACCGACTTTGTACGACAAAAGCATCCTGCTTCTGACCCGGATGGATCGCATCCTGTCGGAACGTGACCGCGCCCGCGTCGTCAAGCGGGTCGAAAACGAAACCAAGGGTTTGTTCCGTCAGGTGCTGCCCGTGTCATTGATCCGCGCGCTCGAAGCGAACCATTCCTCGGACGCCTGGGCCGAAAGTGGCGCCGATGATTTGATGGAACTTCTGGTCGGCCTGATCGACGAAGTGGCAAATGGCGAAACCCAGCCACGCGCCCCAAGGGTGCGCAGCAGGTCGGTTCCCGCCGCCGATGTGGATTCGTCGATCGGCGAAGAAGTGAAGCCCAAGAAGCCCCGCATGGTCATGCCAACCCGTGTCCGCCCGCGCCCGCTTCAGGGCTAGGATTTCCCGGTCGTCTTACAACGCTTTTCCCCCATGATTCGCAGGGGGCTTGCGCCTGTGGCCCTGGCCCATCATTAAGGGCGTGAGGCCCCATTTGGGCAAAGCCGGAGGCAACAACCAGATGAGCGTAAGCGACGCATTGGATGCCATGCGATCCGAGATCTCGGGCTGTTCGCTTGTGGCCTATGCCGATCTTGGCTCACGGCTGGTGTTATGTACCAGCGCGGTCTCGAACCCTGGACAAGAACAGTTGGATGCCCTTTCGGGTGCGGCGCTTCTGGCTCTGGACGGAGCTTTGGCCGAAGGTGCTGCCGCAATGTGGGACAAGACGGCGACAGGGGCCGACATGGCAATGCTTTTGACCAATGCCGAGGCGCGCGTGTTCCTGCGCTCGCCCGGCGCGGCGCCCGAGGCCCTGATCTGCGTCTGTGCCGCCGATGCGGATCTGGACAAGGTGGTGGATTGCGGCCAGACGACTTTGAGCCGTATCCTGTCGCAGTCTGAGGGTTGAGGGACCGTTTTGAGCGAATTCGCCCGTCTCGAAGAAAAACTGGCCAAACTGCGTCACCGCGAACGTGCCCCGGGCGAGGTGCGCAAATTGCGCGGGGCTGACGCCGATGCGTTGGTCCAGGCGCTGGTGACCGAGATCGACGAAACGATTCTGCCGCGCCGCCTGACGCTCACGGCAGGCCCGGTTGCCCTGCATCTGGCGGTGGCGAACCGGCGCCTTCAGGCGCTTTTGGCGCCAACCCCCGATATCAAGGGCGCCGGCGAGCTGGCCGACAAGGCATTACCCGACGCCGAAGACCCTGCCGTGCCGGCCTTGTTGCAGGTGGTGACCCGCGCCTTTTCGGATGGCCACCCGGTTGAGGTTTCGGCAATGCGGTTGCGCGCCCAATTCGGATCGGACGTCGGTGTTCCCGCCAACCTTCTGGCGCGCGCCTGGAACGTCAAACCGACAGCGCCAACGCCCAAGAACCCCGGCGACGTTCTTGGCGGTTATCTGCAGGAGATTTCCACGGACGCCATCGCCTGGCTCAGGATCGAGGGCGAAGAGGTCACCGACCAGAACGGCCCCGAAGACCGCGTGGCGGCCCTTGGCGAGCAGGCGGCCGTTTTTCTGGACGGGTATTTCGCAAAATTTGATGTACTTTTCCCCACCGATGCCAAGGCTTGCGGAACCGTGGTTTCCCCCAAGGATGGCAACAGCGATGCCCTTCTATTCGTGGAATTTGGCGAGGTTTCGGCGTTTATCGCCGTCAAGCCCGCGCTTGTCGCGGATCTGGCCGGGCGTTGGCAAAGGCTTGTGGCGGACTAACAATCGTTGATTGTTCGCCATTAGGCCACAATGGTGCCGTTTTTAGCGTTTTGATAGAGAGTCGTAGTTAATGCCTTCGGGGCAACTACAGCGAAATTGCGCCTGCTTCCGTCAGGGAATCACTTTCGGACGGTGTGAAGCAGGCTTATATGTCAATGGGTCCGCCCACCCGCGGACCATCAATATTGGGGCAGAACAGAATGGCCTTCGGCGGATTGTTTTCCACGGATATGGCGATTGATCTTGGGACGGCAAACACTCTTGTCTACGTGAAGGGCAAGGGCGTGATCCTGAACGAGCCATCGGTCGTGGCCTATCACGTGAAGGACGGAGTGAAAAAAGTTCTGGCAGTGGGCGAAGATGCCAAACTGATGCTGGGCCGTACACCGGGCAGTATCGAGGCGATCCGGCCCATGCGCGAAGGCGTGATAGCCGATTTCGACGTTGCCGAGGCGATGATCAAGGCGTTCATCAACAAGGTTCACAAGCGGGGGTTTCTGTCGAAACCACGTGTCATTGTCTGCGTGCCGCACGGTGCGACTCCGGTTGAAAAGCGGGCCATTCGCCAGTCGGTCGAATCGGCTGGTGCCAAGCGTGCCGGGCTGATCGCGGAACCGATTGCAGCCGCCATCGGGGCGGGCATGCCGATCACCGATCCGACGGGCAACATGGTTGTCGATATCGGGGGCGGGACGACCGAAGTTGCCGTGCTGTCCCTGGGTGACATCGTCTATGCGCGCTCGGTCCGTGTGGGCGGTGACCGGATGGACGAAAGCATCGTCAGCTATCTGCGCCGTCAGCATAACCTTTTGATCGGCGATTCGACGGCTGAACGGATAAAGACCACAATTGGCACCGCGCGAATGCCCGACGATGGGCGCGGACAGTCGATGCAGATACGCGGGCGCGACCTTTTGAACGGCGTGCCGAAGGAAACCGAGATTAATCAGGCCCAAGTGGCCGAGGCATTGGCGGAACCTGTTCAGCAGATTTGCGAAGCGGTGATGACGGCGCTTGAGGCAACCCCACCCGATCTTGCGGCGGACATCGTGGACCGTGGCGTCATGCTGACGGGTGGTGGCGCCTTGCTGGGCGAGTTGGATCTGGCCTTGCGCGAGCAGACGGGTCTGGCGATCAGCGTCGCCGATGAATCGCTCAATTGCGTCGCCATGGGCACCGGTAAGGCGTTGGAGTATGAAAAACAGCTTCGTCACGTGATCGACTACGACAGTTAAGCCCGTTCAGGCTGACTTATCCACAGGCGCTGTGCTAGTCTGACCCCGGGACCAGAGCAGAGGACCAAGTGGCACGACTTAGCGGTAAAGAAGAGGATTTTGTCCGCCCCGTCAGACGCCTGGCGGTGGGTCTTCTTGTGCTGTGTCTGATGATCGTTTTCGTGCTGTGGCGGATCGACAGCCCCCGGGCCGAACGGTTTCGCGCGCAACTTGTGGATTGGGTGGTGCCCAATCTGGATTGGGCGCTGGTGCCGGTTACCGAGACGGTCAACCTGGTGCGCGGGTTCGAAAGCTATGCGGCCCTGCAACGGCAAAACCGCGAGTTGCGCGACGAATTGCAGCGCATGAAGGCCTGGAAGGAGGCTGCCCTGCAGCTTGAACAGGAAAATGCGAAACTTCTGGATCTGAACAAGGTGCGGCTGGACCCGGCCTTGACGGTCGTGACGGGGCAGGTGCTGGCCGATAGTGGGTCACCGTTTCGCCAGTCGGTATTGCTGAACGTCGGTGGATCGCGCGACGGGATCATGGACGGCTGGGCAGTGACCGATGGATTGGGGCTGGTCGGACGAATTTCCGGCGTCGGCAGCCGGTCAAGCCGGGTACTGTTACTGACCGATAGTGCCAGCCGGATACCGGTGACCATTCAGCCTTCGGGGCAGCGGGCGGTGTTGTCGGGCGACAATTCCTTGCTGCCGGTCTTGGACTTCATCGAGGCACCGGAAGAAGTGCGCCCGGGTGATCGGGTGATTTCTTCGGGCGACGGCGGGGTCTTTCCGGCCGGTTTGCTGGTTGGTGCAGTGGTGCTGGCGCGCGATGGCCGCCTGAGACTGCGGCTGGCGGCGGATTATGAGCGGCTGGAATTTCTGCGGGTTCTGAGAAGCCCCCCGAACAGCGGCATCGATGCGCCTCTGGGCCTGATCGGCCCCCTGTTGCCCGAGACCGAGGCGACCCTGAGCGAAGAGGCCGCAGATGGCTGATCGTCCCCGCAATATCTGGAGCTATCGCGGCACATTCATCTTTCTGGTGGCCGCCGTTGGATTCGTGCAGCTTTTGCCGCTGCACCCTGGCCCCGGTGGCATGCCTGGCCCCGACATTATCCTTCTGATCGCCTTATCCTGGGTCGTGATGCGCCCGGACTTTGTTCCAGTGATGCTGTTGGCCGCGGTCTTTTTGATCGCTGATCTGCTGTTCATGCGTCCGCCGGGGTTATGGACGGCCCTGGCCATTCTGGGGACCGAATTCCTGCGTGGCCGCCATGTGCAATTGAGGGCCGCGTCATTTTTCACCGAATGGTTGCTGATTGCCGGCCTGATCACGGGAATGACGCTTGTCAACGGGCTGGTATTGTTGATTTTCGGAGTTGACCAGGCCTCGGTCGGATTGACGATCATCCGTTTGATCTTCAGCATTCTGGCCTATCCGATCGTGGTCATCCTGGCCGGGCGCGCATTTGGCGTGCGCAAGGTCAGGGCAGGCGACAACGATCAACGTGGAGTGCGGGTATGAGACGGTCGCCCAAGGAAACCGAAGACGCCGCCGGTCTGGTGACCCGGCGCGGCATCGTGTTGGGCGGTGCGCAGCTTGGGTTCATGGGGCTGTTGGGTCTTCGGATGCGGCAGATGCAGGTCGAAGAAGCCGAGGATTATCGGCTTTTGGCCGAAGAGAACCGCATCAACGTCCGACTGATCGCGCCGTCGCGTGGGATTATCTATGATCGTTACGGCATTCCGGTGGCGCAAAACGCGCAGAATTACCGGATCGTCATTGTGCGCGAACAGGCTGGCAATGTCGAAGAAACCATCGCCAAGGTGCGCCGGTTGGTCGATCTGGACGACGACGATCTGGAGCGGTCATTGAAAGAGATGTACCGGCGCAGTCCGTTCGTTCCGATCACGCTGGCTGATCAGTTGGAGTGGGAAGACATCGCCGAGGTTGCGTTGAATGCGCCTGCTCTGCCCGGGATTACGCCGGATGTGGGTCTTAGTCGCGAGTACCCGTTGCGCGAGGACTTCGCCCATATCGTTGGCTATGTCGGTCCGGTCAGCGATTTCGACCTGTCCAAGATCGAGGATCCCGATCCCCTGTTGCAGATCCCCAAGTTCCAGATCGGCAAAATCGGTGTCGAGACCAAGCTTGAGGCCGATCTGAGGGGTCGGGCGGGCACCAGCCGGATTGAAGTGAACGCAGGCGGTCGTGTGATGCGCGAGTTGAGCCGGGACGATTTCACGCCCGGCAACGACATGCAGTTGACCATTGACCACGGGCTTCAGAATTATGCCCAGGCACGGTTGGCCAAGGAAAGTGCCGGATCGGTGGTGATCGACGTGGAGACCGGGGATCTTCTGGCCATGGCTTCGGCCCCGTCGTTTGATCCGAACCTTTTTGTGCGGGGGATATCCTCCAAAGACTACAACGGGTTGCGCGAAAACATCTATAAACCTTTGTTCAACAAGACGGTGCAGGGGCTGTATCCACCGGGTTCGACATTCAAGATGATGACCGGGCTGGCCGCCTTGCGCGCCGGTGTGATCGGCCCCGGCGAAACGGTCTATTGCCCCGGCCATACGACCCTTGGCGGGCGCCGGTTCCACTGTTGGAAGCGCGGCGGGCATGGGTACATGGATTTGAACAACGCGATCACTCAGTCCTGCGATGTTTATTTCTATGAGGCCGCACAGCGTGTGGGCGTTGACCGGCTTGCCGAGTTGTGTCGAGAGTTCGGGCTGGGGGAGCGTCACGACATCCCCATGTCGGCGGTGCGCGAGGGGATCGTGCCGTCAACCAAGTGGAAAGCGCAGGTCCGGGGCGAGCGCTGGAACCCCGGCGAAACGCTGAACACGGCCATCGGGCAGGGCGATGTTTTGACTTCGCCCCTGCAACTGGCTGTGATGACGGCCCGGATCGCCAGCGGCAAGGCCATCAGCCCACGTCTGATCAAGTCGATCGACGGCGTCGAGGTGCCGGTTCCGGACGCGCCCACGCTGAACGTACCGTCGAACATCATGAACCTTATCCGCAAGGCCATGCACAACGTCTCGAACGGGTCACGCGGTACCGCGCGGCGCTCGCGGATCGTTGCCGAAGGCATGGACATGGCCGGAAAGACCGGCACCAGTCAGGTACGCAACATCACGACCGCCGAGCGCGCGCGCGGCGTCACACGCAACGACCAACTGCCTTGGGAACGGCGCGACCACGGATTGTTTGTGGCCTTTGCACCCTTTGACAAACCGAAATACGCGCTTGCCACCATTGTTGAACACGGCGGCGGCGGATCGTCGGCTGCCGCGCCGCCATCGCGCGACATCATGCTTTATGCCCTTTACGGCGATGTGCCCCCGCTTGAGGCCTATCCCAAGGACCAACGCGAGCGGATCAAGGCACAGCACGAAGAAATGGTCCTGCGTCCCCGGTTGCAGCCGGAGAAAAAGGCGACACGGGCGTGAGTTATCTTGAGTACAAGGTCCAGACCGTTCCAACGGGCGCGCGCAAGATACTTCATGCGAACTGGGCTTTGGTGCTGTTGCTGACGGCGGTTTCGGCGGTTGGGTTTCTGATGCTGGTCTCGGTGGCGGGCGGCGACTTTTCCCGCTGGGCAGAGCCGCAGATGAAGCGGTTCATCCTGGGACTGATCGTCATGATGATGATCGGTATGGTGCCGATCTGGTTCTGGCGTTCGATTTCCGGGCTGGCCTATCTAGGTGCGCTTGGCCTTTTGTTACTGGTCGAATTGTTCGGGGCCATCGGCATGGGCGCGCAGCGCTGGATCGACCTTGGCTTCATGCGGTTGCAGCCCTCGGAACTGATGAAGATCACGCTGGTGATGATCCTGGCCGCCTATTATGACTGGTTGCCTTTGGCGAAAGTCTCGCGGCCCCAGTGGGTGATCGTGCCGGTGATCCTGACACTGATCCCGACGGCATTGGTTCTGAAACAGCCCGACCTTGGCACGGCGATCCTGCTGGTGGCGGGGGGTGGCATCGTGATGTTCTGCGCCGGTGTCAGCTGGTGGTATTTCATCGCCGTGATCGCCAGTGGCGTGGCTTTGGTTTACACGGTCTTTGCCTCGCGCGGGACCGATTGGCAGTTGTTGAAAGACTATCAGTTCCGGCGGATCGACACGTTCCTGGACCCTTCGACCGATCCCCTTGGCGCCGGTTACCACATCACCCAGTCGAAAATCGCCCTGGGGTCTGGAGGCTGGACCGGCAAGGGGTTCATGCAAGGCACCCAGTCGCGGCTGAACTTTCTGCCGGAAAAGCACACGGATTTCATTTTCACGACGCTGGCCGAGGAATTCGGTTTTGTCGGCGGGTTTTCACTGTTGGCGCTTTACGGGCTGATCATCTTTTTCTGCGTGGTTTCGGCGGTGCAGAACAAGGACCGGTTCGGGTCCTTGTTGACACTTGGCGTGGCGGCGACGCTGTTTTTGTTCTTTGCGGTCAACATGTCGATGGTCATGGGTCTGGCGCCCGTTGTGGGCGTGCCTTTGCCATTGGTCAGCTATGGCGGGTCGGCGATGCTGGTGCTGCTGGCGGCCTTCGGGTTGGTGCAATCGGCGCATATCCACAGGCCGCGCAGTCGATGAGCGTGCGGGTTCTGTTTTCAGCCCCAAAGTCGGACTGGGAGGATTATCGCGAAGTCCTGGCCGCAGCGGTGGCTGACTTGGCGGTAAACGCGACATTTGAACATGCCGTTTTTCCCGACAATCCCGAGGCGGTGGATTACATCGTTTATGCGCCCTCTAGCAGGTTATCCGATTTCGGCCCGTTCACCGGTGCCAAGGCGGTTTTGAACCTTTGGGCCGGTGTGGAAAACGTGGTCACGAACCCGACCTTGACACAGCCCCTGGCGCGGATGGTCGATCCGGGGTTGACCGAAGGCATGGTTGAGTGGTGCGTCGCCCATGTGATGCGGCATCATCTGATGACCGATAGGGATGTGTGTCGAAGCAATGCTGCTTGGGAACCCTTTGTGCCGCCTTTGGCGCGGGATCGTCCGGTGACCATTCTGGGGCTGGGCGCGCTTGGCCGCGCGGTTGGTCAGGCTTTGGCCGCGTTGAACTTTCCGGTAACAGGGTGGAGCAGGTCGGAAAAGTCCGTCGATGGCATGACGTGCCTGGCGGGCGAAACGGGGCTCAGGCAGGCGTTGGCGACGGCCGAGATTCTGGTGCTTTTGCTTCCCTTGACACCCGAAACCGAGGATTTGCTGGATGCCGACCGATTGGCGCTTCTGCCGAAAGGGGCCGTTGTCATCAACCCGGGGCGTGGGCCCTTGATCGACGACGGGGCGTTGATCGCGGCGTTGGACAAGGGCGATCTGGCCCATGCGACGCTTGATGTGTTTCGTACCGAACCCTTGCCCGAAAGCCATCCCTTCTGGACCCATCTCAAGGTGACCGTGACGCCGCACATCGCCTCGGCCACGCGCCCCGAGAGTGCCGCGCGGGTGATTGCAGAAAATATCCGGCGAGGCGAGGCGGGCGAACCGTTGCTGCATTTGGTGGATCGCAAGAAGGGTTATTGACCGGCCCGTCTATCGCAAATGGGGCGGCGTGTTGGGGTCCGGTTCCTGCGGAGTTGCGACTTGCGGTTGTGGCAGATCAAAGCGTAGGCCGACGCGGGCCATTCGGGCGACGAAAGGGTTGGCGTGCGAAAAGAACGCGATGTCCCAGGTGCCGTGGTCCAGCCCCGAAAACACCAGGGTTTCGCGCGCGGCCTGGGTCAGGGCGTCTTCGGCGCCGGGGCGGGCATCGACGAAGGCCAGAAGGTGAGTGTTTGTGCCATCGTCATACGAGACCCCGGCAAGATAGGCGCATTTGGCCAGGCCGGTGGCTGTGGCAAGCTTGGCGTCAAGGCTGGTCAACAGGCGTTCCGGCACCCCACCCGGGGGATGAACGGCGCTCGGTCGGCCCTGGGTTGGCGTGGCGTTATGATCCAGCGTCGCGCGAAGCCAGTCCAGAGCCTCGGCCGGGATCACGGTTGCCGAAGGCGCAACCTCGAGGTTGAGCGCGACTCCAATATTCTGCCCTTCTAAAAGCTGGGTAATGGCGCGCCCCGAAAGTGCCGCATAGGGGGCCGGACCATTGGCAAACTCGGCAAGGCGATCCTCGCGGTCGAAAGCCAGGACAAAGCGGCCTTCGTCGGTGTCGAAGTGGCGCGGGTCGATCGTGGATGCCGTGGGCGGGTTGTCCAGAAGAAGGAACAATTCGCTATCGGCCAGCCGCTCATAGAACCGAAGCCGAGCGGCATCATCGTCGGGGGCGGCCGCCATGGCGGCGTGGGCTTGATCAAGTGGGGTTTCGGTCATCGGGCAGGCGTTAGCAGAACTTGCCGGACCTGTTCAATCGCCTTGACGGCCAAGACAAGCGCGTACCCGCGATTGCAACCGTGGAACGACCTCGTTTTCGAACCAGAGATTGGTGCGCAGCCACCGGTTGTTCCGAGGGCTTGGGTGGGGAAGGACAAAAAGACTGTCGCCCGCACGGGCAGCCCCTTTGACGGCTTCGGTGACCGAGGCGCGAGCAAAAGTGGGGGCGTGCCAGTCGATGGCATAGCGTCCCATGACCACGGTCAGGTCAATCCGGTTCAGATGCGAAAGCGCGCGTTCCCGCCAGGTTTCGGCGCATTCGGGGCGGGGCGGTTGATCGCCGCCCTTGCCAGAACCCGGAAAGCACAAGCCCATGGGAAAGATGCCGATGCGCTCGTCGTCGTAGAAAGTCTGGCGATCAATGCCCAGCCAGTCGCGCAGACGTTCGCCCGAGGGGTCGTCGAAGGGCCTGTTCTTTGCGTGCGTGATGCGGCCGGGGGCCTGTCCGACGATCAGGATGCGGGCGTTGGCGCTAAGCTGAAAAATCGGGTTCGGGCCAAGTTCAAGCCCCTCGCAGATCGTGCATCGGCGCATGTCCTGCATAAGTGTCGAGAAATCGCGGGTCATTCACGCGCCAGTTCGGGGTGTGCGAAGGCTTCGGGATAGGGCATGGGCTGCAACGGCCCCAATGGGACGACGCCGTTCCAGGATCGCCCGAAATACCCTTGTCGGCAGTGCGTCAGGGAATTGCTGTCCGCCACGCCCGCCATCCCATGCACCCGGCAAAGCCAACGCCAGAGGTGAGGATAGTCGAGTATCTTTGCGCCGTTCAGTTTCATTCGCAGATAGTACACCGGATCGTGGCGATAGAGGGTTGGGAACAGACGCAGGTCGGCCTCGGTGAATTCGTCCCCGGTCAAAAAGGGGCGCGCATCGGAAAGCCGCGTGTTCAGCTTGTCCAACATGCTGAAATATTTGCCGAACGCCGTGGAATAGACCTTTTGATCCGAAGAAAACCCGGCCTTGTAGGCACCGTTGTTGATGTCGGCATAGATTTCGCTGTTGAGTTCGTCGATCTGGTCACGTTTCGCCTTTGGGTAAAGGTCGGGCGGGTGGTCGAGGGAACTGCCAAGCGCCGTTGCATGCTGGCTCAGCATTCGGATGATCTGCGAACTTTCATTGGCCACTATGCGCTTTGACGCCTTGTCGTAAAGGATTGGCACTGACGTTTCGTCGGACCCTTCGGCCTGATAGATTTGTTGAACCAGGCGGAAATTCCGACCGGTCGCCGTTTCATGGGTGCATTCGGGCAGGGGCACACCGGTCAGGCTGGCGATGCGGGTTGGATCGAACTCCCAAAAGTTGGGGCCGGCGGGATCGTCATCGCCGGTGCGATTTGGGAAGGCGACGTCGAGGGTGACGTTGCCTTGCAATCCAAGGATGTTGCGCGCCAGCGTGACCCGATGGCACCAGGGGCAGTTCAGCGCAACGAAAAGGTGATAACGGCCCGGTTCTGGCGGAAACGTCGACCCCTCTTCCAGGGTATTGCGGAACTGACTGATGCCACGCACAAATTCGCCCTTGGCGCGTCGGCTTGTGGCATCAACCTGGGATTCATCGACCGAGGTGTCGACGTCTGGCTTTTTTGGATCGCTCATGCGCGCATCGCCCTTCTTATCCACGCAGACGATGATGCAAGATGATCGGCACCGCCAGATCTTCTTCGTCTTCGAGGTGACGGTTCAGAAATGCCTCGATCGTTTCGGCATGCCCGTGCAGCACGCCCGCCTCGTCCGGCATGGCGCGTTCGTCAAGTTGGGCAAGCTTGATCGTGCGGTTGGCTGATCGGGTGAAACTGTCCAACACGGCATTCAGGGTTTCGTGATCTTTTTCAAGAATGCCAAGGCCGGTGTCGAACCGAGGGTCCGCTGCGGAAATTTCGGGGAAATAGCTGTGATCTTCCCAACCATGATGCCCATGCAGATTGCCAACGAGCATATTGCCAAAGCGGGACAGGCGCGCAGCGAGGGTTTCTGCGTCGTGATCCTTGTTTAGGTATGTTTCGATGTCTTCGCGCATCAAAGCGCCAAGCTGGCGGAACATCTGATGTGCCCGAAGCCATTGCCGGGTCTTTTCCTTGAAGCCGGGGTGGGCTTCCCAACTGTCGCGAGGATACTCGGCCAAGAGGCTTTGCATGTCCGATGGCATGTTTTCGGTGCGAAGATTGAACGTGTCCAGCATGGTTTTTCCTTTCGCGTTTTCAGGTAGGGGCGGGAGTGGTTGGTTTTCAATGCGCGGCGATGCAGGGCGGCTATGCGGCGCTGCGGGTTGACATGTTTCGACATTTCTAGAATATTAGAAATATGGAAATGACGAATCGCAAAAGTTCGCTTGATCTTGTCGAGGCCGCTGCCTGTTTCGCCGCTCTTGGATCCGAACAGCGTCTGGCGGTGCTGCGCGTTCTGGTACGTGCAGGGCCTGACGGGTTGTCGATTGGCGAATTGGGCGAACGGGCTGGCGTGACTGGGTCGACGCTGACCCATCACATGAAGCTGTTGTCGGCCGCCGGATTGGTGCGGCAGGCGAAAGAGGGGCGCCGCATCATCTGTATCGGTGCTGCCTATGAACGGATGCAGGAATTGTCAGAGTTTCTGTTGAAAGAATGCTGCGCCGATATCGATGGCGACCATAAAGGACATGACCATGGCTGATGTTTCGCAAACCCGTGGTCCACGGATAAACATCGACAAGGTCTGGGTTTTTGCCGCTGTCTTGCCGATCCTGGTGGCGGTCTTTGACCCCGCGCAGGCGGTCGAAACGGTGCGGTTCGCCCTTGGTGCCCTGGCGCACACCGGGATATTTATAGCGTTTGCCGTGCTCGCCGTCGGCTATCTGAAGGCCAGCGGGTCCGAAGCGATCCTGGCACGCGCCTTTGAGGGGCGCGAGACGCGAATGATCGTGATGGCCGCGCTTTTGGGCGGGTTGTCGCCGTTTTGTTCCTGCGAAGTCATTCCCTTCATCGCGGCCCTGCTGGCTGTGGGAGCGCCTTTGTCTGCTGTTATGGCATTTTGGCTGGCGTCGCCGTTGATGGATCCCGCGATGTTCCTGGTGACGGCGGGCACCCTTGGTACCTCCTTTGCCCTGGCCAAGATGGTGGCGGCGGTCGGGATCGGGCTTTTGGGTGGTGCGACCGTCTATCTCTTTGCAAAATCGCCGGTTTTTGCTGACCCCTTGAAACCTCAGCCCGCGAAGGGTGGTTGCTGTTCGAAGACATCGGTTTTCGACGGAACGCCCGAGTGGCAGTTCTGGAAGGATTCCGAGCGGCGGACTGTTTTTCGTGACACCGTCATCGACAATGCGCTGTTCCTCGGTAAGTGGTTGCTGGTGGCCTATATGATCGAGGCCCTGATGTTGGCTTATGTGCCCGCCGAGATGATTGCAGGTGTTTTGGGTGGCGAAGGTTTGAAACCGGTCTTTCTTGGCGCACTAGTCGGCGCGCCCGCTTATCTGAATGGCTATGCGGCGGTGCCTTTGGTAGACGCCTTGCTGGCTCAGGGCATGGCGCCCGGCGCGGCGATGTCCTTTGTTCTGGCCGGCGGCGTCAGTTGTATTCCCGCCGCCGTTGCGGTCTGGGCTCTGGTGAAACCGCGGGTCTTTGGTGCCTATCTTGGGATTGCACTTGTCGGATCGCTGATCGCGGGCCTGACCTGGGGCGTTATTGCCTGATTAAGCTTTGGTTTCGGCACTCTACCGGGAGATTTTCGCGCTCGTCAGCGCGCGGGTTGATGTGTTGCTTGCTCCGTTTTGTCTGCTGGTTTAGTTCCTTACAACCGAGGCAGAAGAGGGCAGGGGATGTATCGCGTCTGGAATTTCGTCACCAACTATTCGCTCTTGCTGATCATCGGTGCGGTGATCGCCCTGTTCTGGGCCAATACCGATCCCGAAAGCTATCATCATTTCGTCGACTTCGAGCTGATCCATGATTTCATCATCGGTCACGCCCATTACGACGCCAATGGAATTGTCGAATACCGGTCGCTCACTCTGCATTACCTGGTGAACGATGTCCTGATGGCCTTTTTCTTTGCGATTGCGGCCAAGGAAGTCTGGGAGGCCGTTATCCTAAAAAACGGTTCGTTGCGCGGCAAGAAGGCTGCGACGCCATTGTTTGCAACCGCAGGCGGCATGATCGGGCCGATCGCGGTCTATTTGGGGCTGGCGGCGTTTCTGGGGTCGGACACATACGAAGCCGTCAAAAACGGTTGGGCCATTCCGACGGCGACCGACATTGCGTTCAGTTATCTGGTTGGGCGCATGGTCTTTGGCGCCGGGCACCCTGCGGTAAGGTTCCTGTTGTTGCTGGCGATTGCCGATGATGCGGCCGGTCTGATCATCCTGGCGATTTTCTATCCCTCGGGAGAATTGGCGCCGATGTGGCTTTTGCTATCGGTATTTTCGGCCATCGGGGTTTACCTTTTGTTCAATTGGCTGCCGCGACGCATGGACAAGGGCAACCAGTTGCGGCCCAAATCGACATGGGTGCGCGAGAAACTGTCGTTCTGGCCATATTTGGTTGCCGGATGCCTGAGCTGGTTCGGTTTCCAGGAAAGCGGGCTTCATCCCGCCCTTGGATTGTTGCCAATCGTGCCGACTTTGCCACACGCGGATCGTGCGTTCGGTATTTTCGCCGAGGCCGAGCAATACCTGACCGATCTTCTGAACCATTGCGAACATTTGCTGAAGCACCCGGTCGAGATCGTCTTGTTCTTCTTTGGATTGCTGAACGCAGGCGTGGAGTTTTCGGCCATCGCAGCGCCGACTTGGCTTGTGCTTCTGGGGTTGATCGTGGGCAAACCCGTTGGCGTCCTGTTGTTCGGCTGGATCGCCGCAGGGCCAATGAAACTTGGCCTTCCGCAGGGCATGCGCACCGTTGACCTGTTCGTGATCGGCTGTGTCGCCGCGATAGGATTTACGGTTTCTTTGTTCATAGCTTCGGTCGCCTTCGAGCCCGGATCGGTACAGGATGCGGCAAAGATGGGGGCCCTGCTCAGCTTCTTTGCAGCCATCTTGTCGATCGTGGCGGGCAAGCTGGCACGGGTCCAAAAACAACACGGCTGACGGCAAGACCCCGCCGGTTTACCTAAGGGAGGCTGGGCTGAGTCCCGCTGATCTTTGATTGGCGATGGTTTCCAGTATGGAATTTCACTGATTTCCTTGCCAAAAGCCCGTACACAAGCAAGAATTGCAGGTAAGATCGGGTTAATCCGACAGGTATATACCGAGGCAGAGCTACTCGCATGATCGAGTTCAGGAACGTCAGCAAGTCCTTTTGGACCGGTGAACGGCGCAAGGTTATCCTTGATCGCGCCTCGTTTCGCGTGGACCTTGGCAATTCGCTTGGCATTCTGGCTCCCAATGGGACGGGAAAGACCACCTTGGTCAACATGATGGCGGGTCTGGAAAAGCCGGACGAGGGCGAGATTACCCGGAAGTCGCGCATTTCCTTTCCGCTTGGTTTCATGGGGGGGATGGTGCCGCGGCTTTCGGCCATGGAGAACTGCCGTTTCATCGCCCGCATCTATGACAAGGACCCGGATTATCTTGAGGCATTTTGCCGTTGGGTGTGCGGGTTGGAAGAATACTTCGACATGCCGGTCGGCACCTATAGTTCGGGCATGCAAGCGCGGTTTTCGTTCGCGCTTTTGCTTGCACTTGATTTCGACATCTATCTGATCGACGAAGGCATGCCTGCGACCACGGATGCCGAGTTTAACAAGAAGGCCGGTCACATCCTGTTCGAGCGTCTGAAAACAGCCACGGTGGTCATCGTGTCCCACCAGGCAAGCACGCTGGAAAAGTTCTGCAATTCGGCTGCTGTCCTGAAGAACGGGCAGTTGCACATGTTCGACACGCTGGAAGAGGCGAAAGCACTCTATGACTACGAACCCCAAAGCGCCTAAGTTTCGCATCCGCCGCAATTCGGCACAGCCATCTGGCGCCCCGGACGGCCGCTCGACTGCATTGCCTTCGAGCCAGGAGGACGGCTTTGGCGACAATGCTTTCCCGGGGTCGGCGAAAGCTGTGGCCGATGCAAATGCCGAAAGCAAGATCGCCGAAATACGGCGCGAAGGCCTGACTGGGCGTCAGTTGCGGATGGCACGCCGGTTGGCGCAAAAACATGGGCTAAGCCCAAGTTCGGATTTCGACGCGGTTCGGTTGCTGCGCGACCAGGGGATCGACCCTTTTGATCGCCAGAACATGATCGAACTTGTGCATGCCAAGGACTCGGCCGCCAAGGCCGACCCGGACAGGGCACCGAAACCCGATGCGCCGACCGAGGCGGCCCGGAAACCAAAGATCAAGGCAGGGCTACCGCAGACCATTGAACAACCCGACCGGAATCTGCCAAGCCCCCACGTCCAATCCGGCCCCATGGGGACCCATGACATCGAGCGGATCCAGCGCGACATCATGCGTCGGCGACGCCAGAAGCTTTTGTTTCTGTGTGCCCGTCTTGGGGTGTTCGTTCTTCTGCCGACGCTGGCATGTTTTTACTATTTCGCCTTTGTTGCCACGCCAAGCTATGCCACCAAGTCGGAGTTCATCGTTCAGCAGGCTGAGGTGGCGGCTTCTGGGGCGGGGCTTTTGGGGGGAACGTCTCTGGCGACCAGCCAGGATTCAATCCTTGTTCAGGATTATCTGACATCGCGCGGGGCGATGCAGCGGCTGGACCAGGAATACGGCTATCGTGAACATTTCAGCGATCCTTCGATTGATGGCCTGCAACGCATTGCGGTGGGTTCCTCGAACGAGAATTTGTACAAGCACTACAAGGCCAATGTGCAGGTTGGATACGATCCGACCGAAGGCGTGTTGCGGATGGAGGTATCGGCGCTTAACCCCGACATGAGCCGGGTGTTTTCCGAAGCCCTTATCAGCTATGCCGAGGAACGGGTCGATCAGGTCACCGAACGCAAACGCGCTGACCAGATGCGGGGTGCGAACCAGTCGTTCGAAAACGCCGAACAAAAGATGGTCGAGGCCCAGGAAAAGGTCCTGACGCTGCAGGAACAGGTTGGTGTGCTTGACCCAGCGTCCGAAACAACCGCCCTGATGGGTCAGGTCACGACCCTTGAGACCCAATTGACCGAAAAACGGCTGCAACTCAGCCAGCTTCTGGACAATGCCCGCCCCAACCAGGCCCGTGTGGCCGGTGTTGAAGGCGACATCGAACGGCTTGAAGTGTTGATTGCCGAACTGCGGTCTCAGTTGACTCAGGAAGGTTCCAGCCAGGGGTCACTGGCCTCGATTTCGTCCCGACTTAGGATGGCCGAGGTTGATCTGGAGACCCGCACGATGATGATGCAGGAATCGCTGCAACAACTGGAAGCCGCCCGGATCGAGGCCAACCGCCAGGTGCGGTTCCTGTCCGTCGGCGTGATGCCCGTGGCACCGGACGAGCCAACCTATCCCAGGGTGTTCGAGAACACTTTGATTGCTTTCCTGATCTTCGGGGCCATTTACCTTTTGGCATCGGTTACGGCGGCAATATTGCGCGAACAGGTCTCGTCCTGAGAAATCACCATTCTGGGGGCTTGCACAGAGCATTTGCTCTGAGTAAGTAACGCCAGCCTGTTGGGGTGTAGCCAAGTGGTAAGGCAGCAGTTTTTGGTACTGTGTATCGTAGGTTCGAATCCTACCACCCCAGCCAGCCACTCCCACCATAGGAGACTGCTACGAGGTCGTACAGGATAGGCAGGCGAATTCAAAGACTTGCGCGACGGTGCTCATTCCAGAGACGCCGTGCCGGATCGACGAAAGCCCAAAGACTGGCCAAAGTCTCAGTTGGGCAATTCCGCGATACGAGGTGTGGGAGGGGTGATCAGAGTGTCGCGAAGAGTTTTCGCTGCGCGTCCCAATCAGATGGCAATGTGTGGCGTAGGCACCAATCGGATGTGAAGCCAAGCGGTTGATTGCCGTTGAGGACATCCCGGACGATGTCGGGTGCCAGGAAGGCAAGATCAAGAATCTGCTGCACCCGGCGCTTGGAGGTGCCCGTGGCTTTGGAAATCTCCGAAGTGGTCTGACCGCCCTTGATCAACGCGAACCAGGCATGGGCGTACGCCATGTTTGTGAGGAGGACCTCGTCGACGGGCCGAGTCTTGCCGTTTAGAATGATCTTTGTCTCGACCCCGCGCTTGCGAAGCCGGAACGGTGCATGGATCGCAAGGAGCTCGAGATTGATCCGGTCATTGGGGACCGCCAGTACTCTTGCCAGCTCCACTCGATCAAGACTGATCGCCATGCGACCTGGCGCCAGATCAACGCGCGCCGGGAACTCCAGGATACGATCGGGCGTTCCCGCAGCGAGGACCTTTTGCAATCGATCCTGGAGTTGCGCGACGTCGCTGGCCAGGCAATCGGGGATGAGCGTCAGAACGACGCCGGGCATGGTCAGGTGACGTTGGATCAGATCGGCAACAGTGCTTTCAAGCTCGGGCGCCGGCAGTCGCCATCCGTCAGTGCCGCCTTCGCCGCTCTTGGCGATCAGGCGATGCGAAACATAATAGCGAAGCCGGGCCCCGATCCTTGATTTTGAGTGCGACGGGGTGAGGCGATTGCCGGTTTCGTCAAAGATCTTGCCGGCCAGTCCTGATCTTTGGACCTTGCCCGACCCGCGAGGTCTGCCTTTACGCACGCGGGCGGCACCTTCCTGCATCCGTTTTTGCAGCGCATCCCAGTCCGTGGCCAGGATGATGGCGTCATGCTGGCCTTCATAGACCTGGCCCTTGTGGCGAATGCGTCCTGCATAGATCGGGTTGGTCAGCACTTGCCAGATATGGCCTCGGGTAAATTGCTGCCCACCCGACGGTGTGCCGTCGGGTGCAACGCGCCGCTTTGTGACCAGGCCGAGACCGTCCGCTTCTTCTTTCACACGGCGGATCGCCGGATGCTGACGGTACAGGACATAAAGTGCTCGAACAGTCTTTGCTTCCGCCTCATTGATCTTCAGCGACCGGCCATCAGCGTCGTAGCCAAGGGGAACGTTGCCGCCCATCCAGAGGCCTTTCTTCTTTGACGCCGCGATCTTGTCCCTGATGCGCTCCGCTGTCACTTCGCGCTCGAACTGGGCAAAGGACAGAAGCATGTTGAGCGTCAGACGCCCCATGCTGGTCGCGGTATTGAAGGACTGGGTGACGGAGACAAAGGACGCCCCGGCAGCATCAAGGATATCCACGATCTTTGCGAAGTCCGAGAGCGATCGTGTCAACCTGTCGATCTTGTAGACGACGATCTGATCGATGCGACCAGCGTCGATATCTGCAAGCAAGCGACCCAGGGCAGGGCGCTCCATTGTGCCGCCGGAGAGGCCGCCATCGTCGTAGGGCTCATCCAGCAGCACCCAACCTTCGGCCTTCTGGCTCAGAACGTAGGCCGCACAAGCCTCACGTTGGGCATGAAGCGAGTTGAACTCCTGCTCCAGTCCTTCCTCCGAGCTCTTCCTGGTATAGATGGCGCAGCGTATCCGCGTCATGGCTCAGTCTGCCCGTTTGGCCGTTAGTCCAAAGAAGCGCGGTCCTGACCATTGGGTGCCCGTGATATGGCGGGCGACGGCCGAGAGCGATGTCCAGGTCTTGCCATCCATCCGGTAACCGTTTGCCAGCACTTCAACCTGGTAGGTCCGGCCGTTCCACTCCCGGACCAGGTGGGCGCCAGGCTGAATCGAGGATGTGATGGCCGCTTCAACAGGGCGACGACCGCCTTCGGCAATCTGGCGAAGCTGGCGGCGCGCCTGTGCAGGCAATCCACCCTGCGCTTTGCACTGGGCGTCGTATGCCAGGGCCTTCTCCATGAAGCTTACTGAGAGAAAGGGGGCGGGAGGCAAGCCGAAGGCCGCCTCCCAAGACTTTGTCACCCGTCCGCGCGCGGGGTCTGGTTTACCCGGCATTAGCTGCGGCCTTTCCGGGCGACACCTGCGGAATGCGGTAGCGCGCCGGTTTTCCCCTGCTGGCGCGATCCCGAATCACCTCGTAGCCGTCCTTGCGCAGACGGCTCAAGGCAGCTCGTGTTGTATGTGGTTGCCAGCCGAATTGTTTAGTGATTGCAATCACATCCGCGCCGTTCTTCCGGCTGAGTAAGCGGATCATCTGGGCTTTCCTGGTCGTACGGCGGTTGTTCGCTGAAGGTTTGGTTTGTTCGGCGACCAGACCATTGGTGGCATTCCGAGCGGCGGTTTTGAGCTTTTTGGTTGTCATCGTCCTCTCCTCTATGATCACGCAGAACCGAAGGGCTGCTGCTACTGAGCAGAGCCCGAGAGTTCGGGAGAAGAAGACGAGTGTCCTAGTCGGGCGCTTCGCCGTCGCCAGTACCGCTCCAACAGGTGCCGAAGTCCAGTCGCTATTTGCCAAAAAAAGCGGGGCGCGGGCTTTGTTGGTGACCAAAAACGAAAGTCGGCTTGAAATGTCTTCAAGTCTTGCAGCTTGGCGGCCTCAATCGTGGCGAACGGCACGCGAGCTGCCGTTGGTGGTCAGTGCAGCTAATGGCAGCTTCGAGCCCTTAGGAGAAGTCTTGATTTCTTGCTGCGCGCGCTCGCAGCACTAGAGAAGACGCAGCGGCGGAAAATTCCGCGCCGCAGGGCAGCGGAGTAACCAGTCATTCATACGACATGAAGAAAGCTTGATACTGTGAGTTCACGCATCGCGGGCGGAGCCGCCTTTTGCCACTGCGGCTTCGGCTGACTCAGAAATCTTTTGCACAGGCAACACCTGTATATGGCGCAGTGCAGTCCGCGCCGACAAAAGTGCCCTTGGATGTTGCCACGGAATGCCGATTTCAAACCGAACTTTCGCTGTGCTGTGGCGGAACTGGTTTCTCCAAGAGAACTAACTCATTCTGCGAGTGCTGTGAAAAGCTGTTCGATAGATAGCTTCGCGGCTTGCAGCTGAAATCTTTGCGAAGGATAGAGGGCGTAGACACCAATCTCCGGGAATGTCGCATCAAGGTCTAACCGTTGCCATCGTGGAGAGGAAGAGCCGGGATTGCGGGTCAGCCGGCCTTTGGAGTTCCGGGTTCACCGGATTGAATAGCCGCCCTCGACAGGCAAATCGGCGCCGGTGATAAAGCTCGATCTATCGCTTGCCAGGAACACAGCGGCATCGGCGATCTCCTCGACTCGTCCCAGACGTCCCAGCGGGTGCATCACCGCGCCCCATTCGGCCTCGGCACGGTCCATGTCGCCGCCATAGAGATCGGCCATGCCCTTTGTGGCGATCCCGCCGGGCATCAACGTATTGGACCGGATACCATACTTGGCATAATCCAGCGCGATCCCTCTAGAGAGCATGGTCAGTGCACCTTTGGTGGTGCAATAGGCGGTTTGCCCGAAATTCGCGACCTTCGCCATGATAGATGAGATGTGCACAATAGAGCCGCCGCCAGCCTCGATCATATGAGGAATGCATTGCTTGGACATGTTGAAATGGCCGCCGATATTCACGTTCAGCGATTTTTCCCAGACGTCTTCGCCTAGATCGGCCAGAGGAACGCGCCCGGCGAAATAGGCCGCAGAGCAGACCAACACGGTCGGGGCACCGAGTTTATCTGCAACCCCGTCAACCGCGTCGGCACATGCACCGGCATCCGAGACATCCAGTGCAATGGCAAGGCCATCGACGGAGGCCGCAACCGCCTGCGCCGCATCGCCCGCCACATCCAGCACGGCGACGGTCGCCCCTTGTTGTGCGAAGGCGCTGCAGATGGCCTGCCCAATCCCGCTTCCGCCGCCGGTGACAATCGCCACCCGATTCTGCAATAGATTCCCATTCATGTAGCTTTTGCTCCTTTTTAGCGCCTTGGCAGTCTACGCAACCAGCCGCGCGACCCGCCGTTTGCGATTGGGAATGAGACTGAAGAAGGCCTTGGACAAGTCATAGAATTCGCGGAATCGGGATTCTGCAAATTTGTGCCCGCTCAGGCAGAAGAACCCCACCTCGCGGCAGACATCGTCCAGTTCGCGCGCAACCAGCATTTTATCGGCCTTATTGCCTGCAAGGAACCGGGCGATATCAAGCTGGGGAACCGCAAACATGTCAGTCCTTCAGTTTGTGATGTCCGAAACGATGCCACGGCCTATTCCGGCCAGCTAATCTGGATGCGACAGAATCTTATGCCTGCGGTCGGTTTTAAAAGAGCTGCGCAGCCTAGTGCTGGCGATCCTGTCTCCATGAAAGTTCAGCGCGCAGCACCGGACATCAAGCCCAGCGTCAATCTTGACGAGATGCGGGCCTACCGGTTGGATCGCCTGCGGCAGGAATTGAGCCGCCGGGATATCGCGGCGGCACTTTTGTTCGACCCGGTAAATATCCGCTATGCGGTGGATTGCACCAACATGCAGGTCTGGACACTGCACAATCCCGCCCGATACGTCTTTGTGGCGGCAAGCGGGCCGGTTATCCTGTGGGAAATTCACGGGGCCGAGCATTTGGCCAGAGACCTACCGTTGATCACGGACATTCGCGTCGGCACTCCCTGGTTTCATTTCGCGGCTGGTGATCAGAGCGTTGCGAAGGCAAAGGAATTCGCCGCCGAGATCGCCGACGAAATCCGCCTGCATGGAGGTGGCAATCGGCGAATTGCGGTCGATCGTGTCGATACCACCGGCACATTCAGCCTTTTGGCGGAAGGATTGACGATCGAAGACGGGATGGCACTAGCTGAAGCGGCGCGCGTAATCAAGTCGGCCGACGAAATCGCCGCTATGCGCATCGCGGTTGCGGCCTGCGAAGAGGGAGTGCGCCGCATGCGTGCCGCCCTGCGCCCAGGGATAACAGAGAATGCTCTTTGGTCGCTGCTGCATCAGGCGAACATCGAGCTTGGCGGTGAATGGATCATGACGCGGCTTCTGGCATCGGGCCAGCGGACAAATCCTTGGTATCAGGAGTGCGGCGCGAAAATTCTTGAAGAAGGCGAGATTGTCAGCTTTGACACCGATCTTGTGGGTCCTTTCGGCTATGTCTGCGACATCTCACGCGCCTGGATATGTGGTGAGACAAGACCCGAGGACCGTCAGCGCGAATTGCTTTCGGTGTCCAAAGACCAGATCGAACACAACCGCGCGCTCCTGCGGCCTGGTGTCTCGACTGTCGAGATCTCGGAAAAATCATTTCGGATGCCCGAAAAATTTGTGCCTCAGGAATACCTGGGCCTGATTCACGGCGTCGGTTTGGGTGACGAACATCCGGTGGCGGTGCCTGCCAAATTTGCGCACCGAGGTGTGAAGAATACCGTTTTGCAGCCGGGCATGACGGTTAGTATCGAAAGCTATGTTGGCGAGGTCGGCGGTCTGGAGGGTGTGAAGTTGGAGGAACAGGTTCTGATCACTGAGGCCGGCAGCGAGGCATTGTCCACTTATCCCACGGACGAAACCTGGACATGAGATTCTTCAGATTTCCGGCCTCTTTCTGATCCAGAGATAGCGTGACGACTCCTTCACGCTCCGGTTAATCCAGGCCGCCAGCGATTGTGATCCTTGAACTATGGGAATGCCGGTCTGGCCACCACTCCGTGCATCAAGTTGCCGGTCATCTTCATCATCTCATCACGTTTATCGAGAATTTTGATTTGACCAACGGTTTCCCGGCTCAGGATCTTGCCCTAGTCCCTTCGGGATCGAAGGGGGAGTGCTCCAGAATCTGCGCGCTGTGTGGGCGTCCCAGAACGGCAACATGCAGTCGAGTCCCGGGCTCTGCCACATTGGCCTTGACATAGCCTAGGGCCAACGACTTGCCGACGCCATATCCATATCCGCCTGACGTAACCTGACCAATCGGCGTGTCATCCGTCAGAAAGATCGGCTCGCCGCCGGTGGCATCGGCTTCTTTCGCGTCGATTTCCATCACCACCATTTTCTCGCGTGGCGGGCGATCCGAAAGGGCGGCGTAGGCTTGCTTGTTGAGAAATGTCTTGTCCATCTTGATCAACCCGGCAAGTCCTGATTCCTGCGGCCACCATTCCGGCGAGTATTCGCGCGACCAACTACCGTAGCCTTTTTCGATCCGTAGCGCCATAAGCGCACGGCTACCGACTGGGCCTGCGCCAAGGTCTTCGGCGACCTTCAGAAGCGCGCAGTAGAGGGCAGCCTGATCTTCGGTTCTGCAGTGCAGTTCCCAGCCCAGATCGCCCGTGAACGAGACGCGCAGGGCAACACAGTCGACACCGGCAACGGTGATCCGCTGCGAGCGCATGAAAGGGAAGTTTTCAGTCGACAACGACGAATTGGTTAACCGTCCGATCAAATCACGTGATCTGGGACCAGCGATGTTGAAGCCGCACAGCGCCTCGGTCTGACTCTCGAATGTCGTCCCCTTTGGCAAGGGCACCTGCCTGAAGAAGCGCTGGTGATAGCGTTCAGCGGCGCCCGACCCGATGACCATGAACTCTTCATCACCCAACCGTGTTACAGTGAAGTCCCCCGCAACACCGCCGCGTTTACTGATCAGCGGCGTCAGGCAGGATCGACCTATACCTACAGGTATCCTGTTGGCGAAAACGGCATCTAGCCAATCCGACGCGCCGGGGCCTGTGACCGAATATTTGGCGAAGTTGGAGATATCTATAACCCCCGCATGCGAGCGCAACATCCTGGCTTCGCGCCCTACGGCTTCCCACCAGTTCTGGCGATCGAACCCATAAGTTTCGTGATCCGGCTCGCCCTCAGCGGCAAACCACAACGGGTGCTCCCAACCGTAGTTCAAACCAAACTTTGCGCCCATTGACTGTTGCATCAAATAGACTGGACGAGTACGCACCGGACGCCCCGCAGCGCGTTCCTCGCCCGGAAAGTGAATCTTGAAGCGATGTGCATATTGGTCACCGACACGGGCCTTGGTGAACCGTTTGCCGGCCCAACTTCCAAAACGCGCCATGTCCCAGGCGAATACGTCAATCGTCGGTTCTCCTTCGATCATCCATTCGGCCGCCAGTTTGCCCATTCCGCCATTTTGTGAAAAGCCGGGGATGATGCCGTTGCAGCAGAAATAACCCGCCAATTCCGGCACCGGGCCGAACAGCACGTTGCTGTCGGGCGACCAGATCATCGGGCCGTTGATGACGCGCCTGATGCCCGCCTCGCCCACGGCAGGCACCCGGTCGATGGCGCGCATTACGTTCTCTTCGATGCGTTCCAAATCGTCGGCGAACAATTCATGCCCAAATTCCTGCGGAGTACCGTCCTCGGCCCAAAATCGGACGTTCTTTTCATAGGCGCCCACCAACAAGCCCTTACCTTCCTGGCGCAGATAATACTCGCCGTCACGGTCCGCGACAGAAGGCAGGCGGCGGTCAAGGGCCGCGATCTCGGCAATCGTCTCGGTCACAAAGTACTGATGTTCAGTCGGCAGCAACGGCAGTTCCAATCCCGCCATTGCGGCAACCTCGCGTCCCCACAGGCCTGCAGCATTCACCACCCAGGGCGTGTGGATGTCACCCTTCTCGGTGCGCACTATCCAAGAGCCGTCGGCTTGTTGTTCGGTCCCTGTCACGGGCGTAAAGCGATGAATCTCGGCACCGCGCTGACGAGCACCCACGGCATAGGCATTCGTCACGCCGGCTGGGTCGACGTTGCCGCCGTCAGGTTCGAACATGATGCAGCGGACGCCGCTGAAATCGACAAACGGGTGCAGGCGTTCTGCTTCCTCCCTGCTTACCTCGTGAAAGTTCATACCATAGTTGCGAGCTTTGGCCTCTTGCAGGCGCAGCTGATGAACGCGTGCCTCGGTTTGGGCGAGGTAGAGCGAGCCAGGCTGGAACACTCCGCAGGACTGCCCGGTTTCTTTTTCAAGCTCGGCGTACAGGTTCATCGTGTAGTGCTGAAGTCTGCTAATATTGGTGCTGTCATGCAATCCGTGGATGTTGGCGGCAGCGTGCCAGGTGGAACCCGATGTCAGTTCCGAGCGTTCGAGAAGCACCACATCGGTCCATCCCAATTTGGTAAGGTGATAGAGGATGGAACATCCGATCACACCGCCGCCAATAACGACAGCCTGGGCGTGGGTTTTCATCGGGCGGGTCCTTTCGTGAATTCGGCGCTGGTGAAGCGGCACAGAGTTGTAATCTGGTGCCTGGTCGACTGTGGTTCGTAGTTCGGTGGGCCTGCGCTGGTCCGCTGCGTTGAATCAATGCAGCAGCATTAGGGCTCTGCGTCGCCAATCTCCTCTTTCCGCTTAGCCACATAGGCATCCAACTCTTCTCTCGCGGAATCGTCCAGAGGTGGTTCCTGGTATTCTTCCAGCGCCCTTTGCCATAACAATGTCGCGCGTTCTATGGCCTCTTGCGCGCCGGCGGCCTCCCAATTTTCGTAGTTGGTCCAATCCGACAGCATGGGTCGATAGAAAGCGGTTTCATATCGGTCCATCGTGTGCTGCGCGCCAAAGAAATGACCACCGGTCTGAACCGATTTGATCGCTTCGAATCCCAGTTCATCCTCGGTAAAGGAAACCGGGCGCAGAAATTCGGTCATGTTCTGGATGATCTCGACATCGAGGATGAATTTCTCGTAGGACGCCGTCAGCCCGCCTTCCAGCCAGCCTGCTGCGTGGTAGATCATGTTGCCACCCCCCAAAACCGCGCCCCAGGTGGACATCCCCGTCTCATATGCGGCTTGAAGATCGACTGCATTGGAGGCGTTGGCGTTCGAGGTTCGGTAGGGCAGCCCATAGCGCCGCGCCAGCTGGCCGGCGATCATGTTGGCCTTAGTATTCTCGGGCGTGCCAAAGGCCGGAGCACCCGACCGCATGTCTACGTTCGACGTAAACGCCCCATACATGACCGGCGCACCGGGATTGACAAGCTGAGTTAGCGCAAGACCGAACAGGGCTTCGGCATTTTGCTGTGCAAGTGCAGCAGCCAGGGTCACGGGTGTCATGGCGCCCATCAGGGTAAAAGGCGTCACCGTGACCGGTTGCCCGTGTTCGGCCATCGTGATCAGTCCCTCGGCCATGGCATCATCAAAGAGGCGCGGCGAATTGACCGAGATGATTGTGATTACGCCGGGATCGGACCTCATCGCTTCGACGGTGATTCCGCGCGAGATTGCCATCATCCGAATACCGTCCAGCGCGCGGCCTCGTCCTATTCCGGTGCAATGAAAGGACAGGTCGGACAGTGTCAGGTTGGCGAAATAGGTGTCCAGATGACGGTTGTTCGCGGGCAGTTCCATAGGCGAGACGACCTGATTTCCGATGATGTCTATGGCATTGAAATGATGCGCCAGACGGATGAAGTTCTCGTAATCCGCCAGATTGCCGTCGCGGCGGCCATTGACCCTGTCATGCACGTTGGGTGGCCCCGCCACCAGACCGAAGCAGATGTTGCTGCCGCCGATGGTCAGACGTTTATTGGGGTTTCGACCGGTGAGGGTGAACTTGCCTGGCGCCTTGGTGACCGCCTCCATGACGATGCTTTCGTCCAGACGAATGATCGAAGTGCCCCGATCCACGCTGGCCCCCGCGGCCTCGAAAATGTCCATCACCCGATCACTCATCACGCGGATTCCAAGCTCGGAAAGAATGCGCATCGAGGTATCGTGCAATTTCTGGATCTGGTCGGGATTGGCGAGTTCAATCGGTTGGTAGGGGTTGATAACCTGACGGCGCGCAAGCTGGATGATACCGCTTCCGCTACGACCTGATTTCGCGTTGCGCCCGCCGGTTCTTCGCTTACGTCCCATACGACGCCTTTCTGAGGTCAGTACCCCCTGTTCGGATCCACAATGTTCAAAAGCCGGTCGTCCCGTCGGTAGCGGGACAGGTTGTCGCTGAACATGGCAACGGATTCTAAATCCCAGCCTTCGTAGACAGATGAACAATGGGGGGTGAGAATGACGTTATCGAGATCCCAGAACGGGCTGTCAGTGGGCAGCGGCTCGGTTTCGAACACATCGATCGCGGCACCTCCCAGATGCCCATTAGTGAGGGCTTCCGCCAAAGCTGGCTGGTCCACGACCCCGCCGCGCGAGACGTCGATCAAAACGGTGCCCTGTTGCATCCGCGCTATGGCAGTTGCATCAACCAAGTTCCTTGTGCTTTCTAGAAGCGGCACGCAGATGGCGATGAAATTGGCGCTTGGCCAGAGAACCGGCAGAGCGTCCACGCCGTGCACCTCGTCCAGATGATCCATCGCCCGAGGGCGGGCGCGCACCCCGGTCACATGTAACCCCATCGCCTTGCACCGTTGGGCAATCGCACAACCGGTCTTTCCCAGACCTAGGATCACGATGCGCTTTCCCTGGATCGGCGTGACTCGGCCTGCGATCCACCGATGGGCGGCTTGCGCCTTTGCGAATCCCGCGTGATCGAGCGAGAAATGCAGCATCGCGCCCAGCGTGTATTCCGCCATCATATCGGCGGCGACACCGGCGGCATTTGTCACGGTCAGGCGTGCCGGGTCCCAGCCCGCAAGATGATCCGTACCGGAGCCGCCGACCGATACCCACCGAACAGTGCTGCCGTTCACGAGCGCCAGGCGCGGAAATCCGGGAGTTCCCGCAAACCTCACCGAATAGACCACTTCGGCACCCGTCGCGGCGACCATACCTGGCAGGGCGTTGTAGCTGTCGCAGGTGTGGATCGCCAGATCCGGATGTTCAGCCCCCACGATTTCAAGCGCGGGAGCCGGAGTGTCCGTGTGCAGGATGACGGTCGGTGTTCGCATCGTCAAAACCTTCCGCCATTCGAGCTATGACCAGCTATAGGGGCGCGCGCATCACGCAGGCGCCCCTGGCGCCCTTTCAGGTTTCGATCGCAAGAAGATCGAAGAAGACGTATTTGGTCGGGTGCATCGCCATGCCCTTTACCCGTTTGTTGTACGCCGTTGCGACCTGCATGAAGAACGGCTGAACGATCGGGCCGCGCTCTCGCATGATTGTCATGAGTTTCGCCATGACCTCCTTCCGACCCTCGGGATCGATTGTGCCGCCGATATCGGTCAGCAAACTGTCAAACTCCGCATCCGAAAAGCTGGATTCATTCCATGGCGCGCCCGTGCGATAGGCCAGACTGAGAACCATCATGCCAAGCGGTCTGTGACCCCAAGCCGTGAAGCTGAAGGGATACTCTGTCCAGCGGTCCCAGAACACCGATGCCGGCAGGGTCTGGATTTTGACGTTGATCCCCGCCTTGGCCCAGTCCTCGACCATGACCTGAACCACATCGAGCTCCCAGCTTGGCTGGGTCTTGACGTTGATCTCAAGATCAATTCCGTCCGGGTATCCGGCTTCGGCAAGGATTGCCTTGGCTTTTTCTGGATCGAACGGGAACGGCCCCAAATCGGCCCATTCGGGATGAATTGGCGAAACATGGGTGTGATCACCCAGCGCGGCATTGTCTCGCATCCCGCGCGCGATTATGGTCTCGCCGTTGCTGGCATGACGAAGGGCCTCCATGACCTTCGGATTGTCGAAGGGCGGCTGGTTCATCTTGCCGCGCACGACGGCAGTGGCGGCGGTGGTTGCCCGGTAGATTTCAATGCTGTCATTGGCCATGACCATCGGTGCTTGGTTTTCCGAAATCTCATAGACCCCATCAATCTGATCGGTCAGCAGGGCGCTGAGCGCGGCGTTAGGATCCTCTCCGAGATCGGTGATCTCGATCCGGTCAAGAAATGGCCCCTCGCCCATGAAATGACTGTCCATAACGCGTTCGAGGACTGCATTTTCGCCGATATTATGTTCGACCAGTTTGAATGCTCCGGTGCCGTTAGATCCGGCGCCGTAAACGCCGTCTTCTTCGGGGTCGAGCATATAGAACGGGAAGTGGAACAGATGTTCCGGAACGGCGCCCTGGGCGTTCTTCAGGTTCAGCCGCACTGTCGACGAATCGACGACCTCGATCGCGTTCGCATCCCAAAGTTCGGACCGCATCACAGCGTTGCCGTCGCCGTCTTTCTCTCCGGTGTCAACTTCGGTCAACATGTAGTCGCCCATCAGGCCAAGGATCGATGACCCAACCTCTGGCATTAACACGTGCTTGGCGTTCCAGGCGACGTCTTCTGCTGTGAAAAGCCGGCCATTCTGCCAATTTACACCCTCACGGACGTGCAGCGTCCAGGTGCGCAGGTCATCGGTCGCTTCCCAACTGCTCAGCAACCAGGGCCGTGTAATGTTGTCCCGCCCGGTCCGAACGAGGAAGTCGCAAACCGGCCGGATGGTTGCGCTGCCGGCTTCTTCGAACGAGATTGCATGTGGGCTGCTGACATCAAGGACGCGCATCCCCATTCGGATCGTGCCGCCCATGGGCATGTTCTGCGCGGCCGCGGGGCTGGGTGAGGTTAGCCCGACAAAGGAATAGGCCGCCGTTGCGGACAGGCCAAGCAATGTGGACTGTCGCAGAAAGTCTCTGCGGCTAAGCTCTCCATTCTGATACCAGTTCTTCAGCTTTGGGATGTGTGAATTCTCGGTCATAGTATTCCCCCTATTGGTTGCAAAGTGTTCGTGGTCGTTCAGGTCGCAACGTGTCGTTGTGCGAAATCCTCCACCTCTTAATTCGACCCCGGGTTGGGGCCTTCTCTCTCCTTTTCATCATCAGGACCGCACCAATTGGCTAAGGCCCGGCCGTTATCACTCAGTCTTTCAACGTGCTTTCACGAAGGCCATCGGCAAGAAGGTTGAGGCCCAGTACAAAGGACGAGATCGCGATGCAGGGAAACACGGTCATGTGCGGTGCAAAGGTGGCCATGGCACGTGTTTCGTTGATCATTCCTCCCCAATCGGGTTGCGGCGGCGGCAATCCAAGCCCGAGAAAGCCAAGGACGCCAATCGTGATCGTTGTGTATCCAAGCCGCAGGCAGGCATCGACGATCAACAGGGGCGTCGCATTGGGCAGAATCTCGCGAAACATGATATATGTTGCGCCTTCGCCCCGGGTTTGCGCCGATGCCACGTAATCGCGGCTGCGCAGGTCCAGAACGATGCCCCGAACGATCCGCATGATACCCGGTGCGCTGGCAAATGTCACGGCAACGACAATGTTGAGACCCGAAGCGCCAAAGGTGGAGATGATGACCACGTAGAGAACCAGCACCGGGAACGACAGCACGACATTGGCAAAGCTGGATACAAGATCGTCGATCCAACCGCGGAAATAACCGGCAACCAGCCCGAGTGACACACCCACCGCGTAGGCTGATCCAGTGGCGATGGTCGAGAAGAACAAAACCCGTCGTCCGCCCCAGATGATGCGGGACATGATATCGCGCCCAAGATGGTCTGAGCCTAACCAGAACACGCGCCCGTCAGGAGCGATCATCCCGGGGGTCTGGAAGGGCGTTACCTGCTCCGTCGGCCCAAAAGGCGAAAGAAGCGGGGCTGCCAGCGACACTGCGATCCAGAACAGGCAGATGAACCCGCCGACCAGACCGACCGGGCTGAAAAATATCTTTGGCAGGCGCGCGCGCCAGCGGTGGGCCGGCTGCGTGTGACGCGCGATAACCGGATCTACTTCAACCCCGCTCATATGAACCGCACGCGTGGGTTAAGCATGCCGTATCCGACGTCAGCGATGGTTTGCGTTCCGACAGCAACGATGACCGATATCATCGCGCAGGCCTGCAGCATAAATATATCCTGGGTCAGTGATGCCTCCAAAAGCAGCGCTCCGAACCCGCGGTAGGCAAAGAAGAACTCCACCACGATCACACCGGAAAGCAGCCAGTTGATCTGAAGCACGATCACGGTAAACGGGGCGATCAGCGCATTGCGGAGCGCGTGCTGCAAAATGACCCTGCGAAATGGCATACCTTTCAGTATGGCCGTGCGGACATAGTTACTTTGCATAACTTCGGCCATAGACGCCCGCATCATGCGGGCAACGTATCCGAATCCAAACAGGATCAGCACCATCGCCGGCATAACCAGTTGCAACGGATCAAAGCCGTTGGACATGGTGCTGGTCGCCGGGAACCAGCCAAGCAGCAGCACAAAGACAAATGCCAGAAGAACCGAGCTTGCGAACTCAGGCACAGACGTCGTGATTATGGAAAACAATGAGATCACGCGGTCCAAGGCACCGCCCTCTTTCATACCGGCCAGAACACCTGCGAGGATTGAAAGTGGGACCATTACGGCGAACACGGTTGCCGCGAGGATGCCGGTATTCGCCAGCCGTGGCCACAACACGTCCGACACCGGAACTCTGTATTTCAACGACTGGCCGAAATCGCCGGTGACCATGCCGCCAAGCCAGGCCAGATAGCGTTCCCAGACCGGTCGGTTGTAGCCGTTCGCCTCCAACCAAAGGACGCGCTGCTCGTCCGTGGAATATGGCCCCAGCAC
>JABDJO010000102.1 GCA_013002465.1 Silicimonas sp.
GCAAAGCATCGCTTTTGGATGCCATCGAACTGAATGGTGCCAAGGCTGCGGCCAATCAGAAGGCGTTCCAGATTGGTCGATGGGCAGCGCTCAATCCCGAAGAAGTTGACCGTGTGATCGGCAGCGAGGTTGTTGACCTGCCAAAGACGCTGGACGAAAAGATCGCCTTCCGGGTTGCGCACCTAGAGGCTTATCAGTCTGGGCGGTTGGCGCGGCGATATCTGAAGATGGTGAACCGCGCAACGGATCCCACCTTGAAAGAAGCCATCGCCGAGGGATATCACAAGGTGTTGGCCTATAAGGACGAATTCGAGGTTGCTCGGCTGCTGACCGAAACCCGGCAAAAGGCCGAGGCGGTGTTCGAGGGCGATCTGAAGTTGTCCTATCATCTGGCCCCGCCGATCTTGCCGGGCAAGGACGCATCGGGCCGTCCAAGGAAACGCGCGTTTCGATCCTGGTCGGAACGGCTTTGGCCCCTTTTGGCAAGGTTGAGATGGCTGCGCGGCACACCGTTCAATCCGTTCGGCTATTCGGCCGACCGGCGGCTAGAGCGGCGGCTGATCCGCCAGTACGAACGTGACATGGCCAAGGTCTTTAAAGATCCGGATCGCAACCGCGACGCGGCCCTGGCATTGGCAGAGTTGCCACTTTCGGTGCGTGGTTTCGGCCCGGTGAAAGAGGCGAATGCCAAGGTTGCAGCGGCCCGGCGCGAAGAACTGCTTCAGGCACTGAAAAGCGGTACGCCGCTTCCGGCAGCCACGGCGGCGGAATAGCGCGGCGGGATACCAGGAGAGTTTACGTGAACCGCCAGGTCGCCCGCGATATCAGCTATGCGTTTTCCGCTGAAACCCTGGGCGGTCGGGCGGTTATTCGTACCGTCGAGAACGCCACGGGACGATTGCGTCTGATCCGTCGGGCGGCGGGATACCAGGATGATGTGACCTCAGGCGCGGATTTCTGGGACGTGATGGTGCGCCGATATGGGTTGAGCCTGGATGTGGTTGGCGGTTGCCTTTCCAATCTGCCTGCATCGGGTCCCCTGGTGGTGGTCGCGAACCATCCCTATGGCATTCTTGATGGGTTGATGTTGGGTCACATCCTGAGCCGGGCGCGACAGGGCGAGTTTCGTATGCTGGCAAACCGGGTATTTGAAAAGGCCCGCGATCTGAACAGCGTGGTGTTGCCGATCTCGTTCGAAGAATCCAAGGCCGCTCTGGCCACCAATCTTGATACCCGCCGGACAGCGCTTCGGTACCTGAGTGACGGCGGAGCGATCGGCGTCTTTCCGGGCGGAACGGTTTCTACCTCGGCCCGGCCGTTTTCGCGCCCCATGGATCCGGTCTGGCGGGCATTCACGGCCAAGTTGATCCTGAAGACGCAAGCGACCGTGGTGCCGGTCTTTTTCGAAGGCGCGAATTCACGGCTGTTTCAGATCGCAAGTCATATGCACACAACCCTGCGCATGGCTTTGTTGATCAAGGAATTCAAACGCCGCACCGACGAACCAGTGCGTGTCGTCATCGGATCTTCGATCGACTGCTCGGAACTGGCAGCTTTTGCGACGGACCAAAAGGCGATGATGGACTTTTTGCGTGCGCGGACCTATGCCCTGTCTCAAAGACCTCTGCCCTGTCTTTACGGGTTCGAGTTTGAGGAAAAACACAAGCGGCAAAGCAATGGCAGTCGGCATATTTGATTCAGGATTGGGTGGACTGACGGTGTATCGGGCGGCGTCCGAGCGCTTGCCGGATGTGCCCTTCGTTTATTTCGGTGACAATGCGCATACGCCTTACGGGGTGCGCGATGCCGACGACATCTATGAACTGACCAAGGCTGGTGTCTCTCGCCTGTTCGAGGCGGGCTGCGATTTGGTGATCCTCGCGTGCAATACCGCTTCGGCCGCAGCGCTCAGGCGCATGCAAGAAGGCTGGGTTCCTTCGGATAAGCGTGTGCTGGGGGTGTTCGTGCCGCTGATCGAGGCGTTGACCGAACGGCAATGGGGCGACAACTCTCCGCCCCGCGAAGTGGCTGTAAAACACGTCGCTCTGTTTGCCACTCCCGCCACGGTGCGTAGCCGGGCGTTTCAGCGCGAACTGGCGTTTCGGGCCATCGGTGTCGATGTGGAAACTCAGGCTTGCGCCGGTGTTGTGGACGCGATTGAAGAAGGCGATCTGATCCTGGCCGAGGCTTTGGTCCGCTCGCACGTCGACGCCTTGAAACGCAAGATGCCGAACCCCGATGCCGCCGTTCTGGGGTGTACGCATTACCCGATTGTTGAAGATGACTTCAAAGCCGCACTTGGCCCTGACGTTCCGGTCTTCAGCCAACCGGCCCTTGTGGCCGCGAGCCTTGCGGATTACCTAGAGCGGCGCCCCGAGATGCGGGGCTCTGGCGAGGTTGGCATGTTTCTGACCACTGGCGATCCTCAACGGGTTAGCGATCAGGCGACCCGTTTCTTGCGACGACGAACAGAGTTTCACGCTGCGTGATTGCAGCGCGCTTTTGCACGTCCTACACATCTTGAGACATTCTGAAGGAGGGGTCCCATGCCCCATAAAATCGCCATTCTGGGCGCCAGTGGTTACACCGGCGCTGAACTTGTCCGGTTGATATCGGTTCATCCGACGTTTCGTATCGTCGCCCTGACGGGTGACCGGAAAGCCGGGCAGCCGATGTCGTCGGTTTATCCGCATCTGAGGCACATGGAGTTGCCCGACCTGATCAAGATCGACGATCTTGATTATGGTCAGGTCGACCTCGTGTTTTGCGCCTTGCCCCATGCCACGTCACAGGCCGTCATCCCGTCGATCCCGGATCACGTTAAAATCGTCGATCTGTCGGCGGATTTCCGGCTGCGCGATCCTGCGGCCTATGAAAAGTGGTACGGCAAGCCTCACTCTGCGGTCGAGATGCAGAAACATGCGGTTTATGGTCTGACGGAGTTTTACCGCGAAGAAATTAAGGCGGCACGGTTTGTGGCTGGTACCGGATGCAATGCGGCAACGGGGCAGTTCGCGCTCAGGCCGTTGATTGAATCCGGTGTGATTGATCTTGACGACATCGTCATGGACTTGAAGGCCGCCGTTTCGGGGGCCGGTCGGTCCTTGAAGGAACACCTGCTTCTGGCCGAGATCGACGACAATGTGAAACCCTATTCGCTTGGCGGCACGCACCGCCATCTGGGGGAATTCGATCAGGAGTTTTCAAGGATCGCAGGACGTGACGTCAAGGTTCAGCTTTCACCGCACCTTTTGCCTGCAACGCGGGGGATCGTGATGACCTGCTATTTGAAAGGCGATCCCGAAACGGTTCATGCTGCGCTGACCAAGGCTTACGCCAACGAAGTGTTCCTTAAGGTTCTGCCTATTGGTGAGACACCTCAAATGAAGGACGTGCGCGCCTCGAACTTCTGTCACATCGGCGTTGCAGGTGACCGATTGCCGGGGCGGGTGACAGTCATTGCCGTTCTGGACAACCTGACCAAGGGCTCCAGCGGGCAGGCCATCCAGAATGCGAATCTGATGCTGGGCGAGGCTGAAACCGCGGGATTGATGGCAGCGCCGGTCTATCCATGAGTGATTGCGCCGTCGTTGTCGTCGCCGGAGGGCAATTATTCTTGCGAATAATTGACCTTGCCTACGCCACGAAGATCAAGGTGACCAGACCGGGCATTCTGTCGCGTTGAATATTGCGTCTTGATTTCCCATTTATGCTGCAAGTCTCAAACTGGACGGTATCATGAAGAGCTTGAAGAAACAGCGTCGAATCCAGGTCCTTGCCTTAGCCGGGGTCTGCATCCTGGGTGTTCTGGCTGTCTTGTGGTTCCTGCCCAAGGATGCGTTCCAGTTCTTCCGTTCACCAACCGAGGTTGTTTCCAGCCCGCCGGCAGAGGACGAATTCTTCCAGCTTGGCGGATTGGTCAAGGACGGGTCGATGACAGACGTCGAAGGCGTTCAGTTCTCGTTTGTGGTCACCGATGGCGCGACCGAAGTGCCAGTGCGTTATGTGGGAAATGATCCGGCGCCCGATCTTTTTGGCGAGGGACAAGGCACGATCGTCAAGGGGTTTTATGTGGACGGAACATTCCAAGCCTCTGAATTGCTTGCCAAACATGATGAAACCTACATGCCCGCCGAGGTCATTGACGCCCTGAAGGAACAGGGTGTCTATCAGGACCCGAACGGCTAGTTTCCTATCTGTTAACAGAGATGCCCCACCGTTTGTCACGCATCAAACGGGTGGGGACCCATGCAAACCGTTCAGTCTATCGCCGACGAAATCATTGCCCGCGAAGGCGGCTATGTGAACGATCCCGATGACCCCGGCGGGGCAACGAAGTACGGGGTGACCATCCACACGATGCGGCGCCTTGGGCTTGATTTAACCGGGGACGGTCTGGTCAACGCCCGCGATGTTCAAAGGCTTGGCCGCGACCAGGCGAGACAGATTTTCGTCGACCATTATTTCCGCAAGCCACGGATTTCGGAATTGCCCGAGGTGCTGCAAGCCACGGTTTTCGACATGCAGGTCAATGCAGGTGCCCACGCCGTCAGGATCCTGCAGCGATTGTTGGGGAAGATGGATTTTCCGGTTCGCATCGACGGGCAAATCGGCCCTAAGACCATTGCGGCGGTCGAAAGGGCAGCCGCAGCGGCGCCTGATCACATCCGCGACGCTTATGGCATCGAACGGCGGAATTATTACTACGCGCTGGCTGACCGCCGGATTGCAAGCCGCAAGTACGCGCGTCGGCGCGACGGCGGAAAAGGGGGGTGGATCAAGCGGGCCGAGGCCTTTATTGCGGCGCGCTTTCATCTCAGGAGCGCCGAGCACCGCGAAAGGACTAGGGCATGGGGCTGATCGGTGACATTTTCGGAATCATCTTCGGTGGCGGGCGCAATGCGATCCGTGAAACTGCCGAAGTCTTTCGTCCCAATGCCGAGAACGAAGCTGCCCGGCTAGCCGCGCACGAAGCGGCAGCATTGGCCCAGTTTGCGTCCGAATTCGCCCTGCCGAGGCAGGGTTGGTTCGACAGTTTCATGAACGGATTGAACCGTCTGCCACGTCCCATGCTTGCCTTGGGCACATTGGGGTTGTTCGCCTCGGCAATGGCCGATCCGGTGTGGTTTGCTCAGCGGATGCAGGGGATCGCGCTTGTGCCCGAGCCGCTGTGGTGGCTGATGGGGGCGATCGTGTCGTTCTATTTTGGCGCACGGCACCAGACCAAGACCCATGAATTCCAACGCACTCTTGCCGAGACCCTTTCGCTCGCGCCCGGGATCACGCGGAAAATCCGCGATCTCGGCCAACTTGACGATGACCTTGACGATGCTGCGGATGAGCCTCTGGTTCTGTCCCAACCCGACCGTGGTGTTGCCTCAAACAACGCGGCGCTGGATGAATGGAGGGCATTGCGGTGAGTGGTGATGTGCTTTTGAAGATTCTGGCGGATCACGGACCTTGGGTCATTCTGGTGTTCTTCCTGTTGTGGCGCGATGCCGAGAAGGACCGGGCCACGCGCGGTGTTCTCGACAAGAACGCGGCCGTACTGACCGAAATTGCCACGGTCATCCGGGAACGCATGCCGAGGACCTGAAATGTTTCAATACTATTGGACTTTGCTGCGCAGTTTTCTCTTGGGAAACCAGCTGTCGCGGGCAATCGATCGCAACAAATGCGCAGCCGACAAGCTGGACGCCCTTGTACGGGAGACACTAAGCCGATGAAACAACCTCTTATCCTTTTGGCCGCGACGGTTCTGGTTTTTCTGGCTTTGAATCATACGCTTGACTACCAGGATTCCTACGAGATCGGCTATGGAGCCTTCACGCTGATGGCGGCAATGATTTCGTTGACGTTTCTGTGGCTCTGGGCACGCCGCGCTACGCCTTTGGCCATGGGGATGTTCTTTGGATGGGGCGGAGCGGCAAGCATCATGGGCTGGTGGTGGATATTTCAGATTCTGCATCAACCGCCCTGGATGACGGAGAACCCGCTTCTTTTAGGGCTATTGTCGATCTATTTCGTCGGCGCCATCTTGCATTTTCAAGTCATTGGCCGATCTTTCGGATTAAGTGAAAGGGTGTTCATCGTGCCGGTCGCGGGAAGCGTGCTAGTTTCGGTGCTCGCACTTTTCTTCCTCTGACGATCAAACCCTTGCGACCAATGGTACCAAGGCCTTGGCGGGGCGTGCTGGGCACTCTAGGGTGCCCACATGTTTGTCGAGCTTGGTCATTTCACCCTTCTTCTGGCCCTTGTGGTCGCCTGTCTGCAAACCGCACTGCCTTTGATCGGGGCCCACAACCGGTGGAGCGGATGGATGGCCTTTGCAGGCCCCGCTGCCCTTGCGCAGGCGGGGCTGTTGACTGTGTCCTTTGCCGCGCTGACTTATGCGTTCGTGGTGTCCGATTTTTCGGTGCTTTTGGTAGTGAAGAACTCGCACACGCTTAAACCGATGCTTTACAAAGTGACTGGCGTTTGGGGGAACCACGAGGGGTCGATGCTGCTTTGGTGCCTGATCCTCGCGGTTTTCGGCGCCCTGGTCGCCATGTTCGGTGGCAATCTGCCTGCACGACTGAAAGCGCGGGTGCTGGGCGTGCAAGGGTCGATCGGAGTCGCGTTCCTTGGCTTTTTGATCTTCACGTCGAACCCGTTCTTGCGGCTGGCCTTCCCTCCGATGAATGGTCAGGACCTGAACCCGCTATTGCAGGACCCGGGGCTCGCCTTCCATCCGCCGTTTCTGTACCTGGGCTATGTTGGGCTTTCGACGTCGTTTTCTTTTGCCGTCGCTGCCTTGATCGAGGGGCGGGTCGATGCCGCCTGGGGCCGGTGGGTGAGGCCATGGACGCTTTTGGCCTGGCTGATGCTGACAATCGGGATCGCCCTAGGAAGCTGGTGGGCCTATTACGAGCTTGGCTGGGGCGGGTTCTGGTTCTGGGACCCAGTGGAAAATGCTTCGTTCATGCCCTGGCTTATCTCGGCGGCGCTTCTGCACTCTTCTATCGTTGTAGAAAAGCGCGAGGCGTTGAAAAGCTGGACAATACTGCTTGCGATCCTGGCGTTCGGGTTTTCACTGATCGGCGCTTTCATCGTTCGCTCGGGCGTTCTGACCAGTGTCCATGCCTTCGCCAATGACCCCGAAAGGGGCGTATACCTTCTGGCGATCACCTTCCTGTTCATGGGAGGTGCATTGACGCTTTATGCCGCGCGCGCGGCAAGCATGCAGGCCAAGGGCGTCTTCGGGGTCGTCAGTCGGGAGAGCGCGCTTGTCTTAAACAACGTCCTCTTGGCTGTTGCGGCCTTTGTGGTGTTTATCGGTACTGTCTGGCCGCTCTTGGCCGAAATGGCGTTTGACCGAAAGCTGTCGGTGGGTGCGCCTTTCTTCGACGCGGCCTTCACGCCCTTCATGATCCTTCTGGCCCTTGTCCTTCCGATTGGGGCCATACTGCCCTGGAAACGCGCCAAGATTGGCCGAGTGATCCGACCCCTCTGGCTGGCCGCCGCTGCCGCTTTTGCGATCGCTGCCCTGACCTGGGTCGTGCAAACCGAACGCAGTCTTCTGGCTCCGATAGGCGCATTACTTGGCAGTTGGCTGGTCCTTGGTGCCGCAGCCGACCTTTGGACGCGAACCGGCACAGATATTTCGCGCAAGTTACGCCGAGCCCTTAGCTTGCCCCGGGCCGACTGGGGACGGGTGGTGGCCCATTCGGGGTTTGGCGTGACCATTATCGGCATTGCACTTATGACCGCCTGGGAATCCGAGGATATTCGGGTCGCCGAGGTGGGCGAGAGCTTTACTGTCAGTGGATATGACATCACGCTGGCGAATGTCGAAGAGGTGCAGGTCGCCAACTATATCTCGACAATGGCCGAGATGCGGGTTGCAAGAAACGGGCGTGACGTCGCGGTGCTTTATCCGGAAAAACGCGTCTATCCCGTGGCCGGAATGCCGACCACCGAAGCGGCCATCGACAACGGCGTATTTCGCGACATTTACCTGGTGATCGGCGATGAACAACAGGGCGGCGGTTGGGCGGTTCGCAGTTATGTAAAACCCTTCGCCAACTGGATTTGGGCTGGCGCGATCATCATGGCGTTCGGCGGCGCACTGTCGCTTTCCGATCGCCGGTTCCGGGTCGCAGCCGGAGCACGGCGCGCGCCGCAGGGAGTGCCAGCAGAATGATCATCAGGGCTGTTTTATTGTGGTGTCTGTTGGCAGGGGCTGCCTTTGCCGTGCAGCCCGACGAAGTACTGGACGATCCCGCACTTGAAGCCCGGGCGCGCGATATCTCAAGTGGTCTGAGGTGCCTGGTCTGTCGAAACGAATCCATCGACGAATCCAATGCCGGATTGGCGCGCGATTTGCGTCTTTTGGTGCGCGAGCGCCTGCTTGAGGGGGACAGCGACGAAGAAGTCGTTGATTTCATCGTCGCAAGATTTGGAGAATACGTGCTGCTGGAACCCCGCCGGGACGGATCGAACCTGATCCTCTGGCTGGCCGGACCGGCGCTTTTCTTGGGTGGGCTTGCCGTGGCCATCGGATACCTTAGGCGTCAACGGCCACAAACACAGTCCGATGCCCTTTCCGATGACGAGCAGGCCCGGCTGGACGAGCTTTTGAAAGACTAAGGCGCGGAACGCTGCGGCAGGTCTTGGATTTCCTCTTTTCCGAACCAATCAGTTCACTTATGTGAATGTCATACAGCAAAGGATTGGTTCCATGGATTATCAGACGATCCGCCTAACCCATACGGACGGCTATGCCGAGATCACGCTGGATCGCCCGGACGTGAAGAACGCTCTGAATACTCAGATGCGGGCCGAGCTTTTGCATGCGGTTCAATCGGCGGCCAAAGAGGCGCGAGCGATAGTCATTACCGGGGCCGGTGATGCCTTTTGTTCCGGACAGGATCTGAGCGATGGCAAGAAATCGGTCCTAAGCGCCAATCTCGAACGCACTTTGCGTGATGAATACATGCCGCTGTTGCGCGCGATCTTCGATTGCGAGATCCCGACGATTTCTGCCGTCAATGGCGCTGCGGCCGGGGCGGGGGCCAATATTGCCTTGGCCGCAGATGTCGTGATTGCCTCGGAACGCGCCGTGTTCCTTCAGGCCTTTGCCCGTATCGGGCTGATCCCGGATGCCGGGGGCACTTATTGGCTACCGCGTCAGGTCGGGTTCGCCCGTGCCATGGGGGCTGCGCTGTTCGCGGAACCCGTGCCGGCCAAAAAGGCCGCCGAATGGGGTATGATCTGGGAAGCGGTGCCCGATGGCGAATTCGAGGCGCATTGGCGCGCACGCGCCGCCCGGCTTGCCGCAGGGCCGACGGCGGCCTATGGCAACGCCAAAAAGGCGATCCGCGAAAGCTATGGCAATTCGCTTGAGGAACAGCTGATCCTCGAAGCCCGCTTGCAAGGACGTTGCGGCAAGACCCGTGATTTCCGCGAAGGGGTTCTGGCGTTTCAGGAAAAGCGCCCGGCCAGTTACGAGGGGCGCTGACCCCTCGTATTACCGGTTGCGAAGTGAACGCTGATCAGCGGTCTTCGACATCCACGTAATCGCGCGGACCCTCGCCGACATAAAGCTGACGCGGGCGACCGATCTTGTTCTGTGGATCCGCGATCATCTCTTTCCACTGGCTGATCCAGCCGACCGTGCGCGCAAGGGCAAAAATCGGCGTGAACATCGAGGTCGGAAAGCCCATGGCTTCCAGAATGATGCCGGAATAGAAATCCACGTTCGGGAACAGCTTCTTCTCTGCGAAATACGGATCTTCCAAGGCCTGGCGCTCCAGCTCCTTGGCCACCTGAAGTTTCGGATTGTTTTCCACACCCAGAAGATCAAGCACCTCGTCCGCCGATTGCTTCATCACCGTCGCGCGAGGGTCGAAGTTCTTGTAAACCCGGTGGCCAAAGCCCATCAGGCGATAATCGTCGTCCTTGTCCTTGGCACGGGCGATGAACTCGGGGATGCGGTCGACCGAGCCGATTTCCTCGAGCATTTCCAGGCAAGCCTGGTTGGCGCCACCGTGGGCGGGACCCCAAAGGCAAGCGATACCGGCGGCGATGCAGGCGAAAGGGTTGGCACCCGACGAAGACGCAAGGCGCACCGTCGAGGTCGAGGCGTTCTGTTCGTGGTCGGCGTGGAGCGTGAAAATCCGGTCCATCGCACGGCTGAGGATCGGATTGACCTCGTAATCTTCGGCAGGCACGGCAAAACACATGCGCAGGAAGTTCGCCGCATAGTCAAGATCGTTCCGGGGATACACGAAGGGCTGACCGATCGTGTACTTATACGCCATGGCCGCAATCGTCGGCATTTTGGCGATCAGGCGGATCGTGGCCACTTCGCGTTGCCAGGGATCGGTGATGTCGGTGCTGTCATGGTAAAACGCCGACATGGCGCCGACGACGCCAACCATGATTGCCATCGGATGGGCATCCCGGCGGAATCCGCGGAACAGGAATTGCATCTGGTCGTGGATCATCGTGTGGTTGGTCACACGGGCCTCGAAATCTTCCAGTTGGTCCGCCGAAGGCAGTTCGCCATAAAGCAGAAGGTAGCACACCTCCAAAAAGTGGGATTTGCCGGCCAGTTGGTCGATCGGATAACCGCGGTGCAGCAGTTCGCCCTTGTCGCCATCAATGAAGGTGATCGTTGAATCGCACGAGGCTGTCGAGGTGAAGCCCGGATCATAGGTGAAAACGTCGGCCTGGCTGTATAACTTGCGGATATCAATGACGTCCGGGCCACAGGTCGGCGAGAGTATCGGCAGTTCGAATTCTTTCCCGTCGAATGTCAGTTTGGCGGTCTTTTTTGCGTCAGCCATGTCAATCCTTTTCATTGGGTTCCCGGTCGGAACATGCCTTGCCTTCCCTGACCGTCAGGCTGCCGCGTCAGTCAGTCGTTGCACGGTTTCATCGCGACCGAGCACCAGCATCATGTCAAAGACACTGGGCGATACGGACCGTCCTGAAAGTGCGGCGCGAAGCGGGCCTGCAAGCTTGCCGAGCTTGGTCTCATGAGCCTCGGCCAGAGTGTGGACAACGCCCTCAAGCGTGTCGCGGTCCCAGCTAGCATTTTGCAGGTGCGGCGTCAATTCCGACAGTATGCGACGGGATACCGCGTCTAGCTGCCTTGCCGATTTCTCATCCGGCACTATCGGGCGCTTGTCTAGAATAAACGATGCTTTTTCAATAAGTTCCGGATAGGTCTTGGCCCGATCTTTCAAGCAATACATGGCGCGTTTCAAATCCGATTCCTGGGTGTCGGTCAGAGGGTTTTGCTGCGAAAGCGTCAAGAATTCCTGAATTTCTGCTACAAGTGCAGCATCGTCCGTGGCCGCAATGTGCTGGCCCGACAGATTGGCGAGTTTCTTGGTATCGAACCGTGCCGGAGATTTGCGGATTGCCTCCAGCGAAAACCACTCTCTGGCCTGTTCGTCGGTGAAATATTCCTCGTCCCCGTGGCTCCAACCCAAGCGGGCCAGGTAATTGCGCATGCCAGAGGCGGGATAGCCCGCGAGGGCCCATTCCTCGACCCCAAGTGCGCCGTGGCGCTTCGAAAGCTTCTTGCCATCTTCGCCGTGGATCAGCGGAATGTGCGCCCAGACCGGAACCTGCCAGCCCATGGCGTTATAGACCAGCATTTGGCGGGCGGCGTTGTTCAGGTGGTCGTCGCCGCGGATGACATGGGTCACGCCCATGTCGTGGTCATCGACAACGACAGCCAGCATGTAGACCGGCGTGCCGTCCGAGCGCAGAACGATCATGTCATCCAGTTGGTCGTTGCGGATTGTGACATCGCCCTGAACCTTGTCGCGGATCACCGTTTCGCCTTCGCGGGGGGCCTTCACACGGACTGCATAGGGTGCATCAGGGTGGTCACTTTCCGGCACATCGCGCCAAGGCGACCGGAACAGGGTGGATGTGCCCTCGGCGCGGGCCTTTTCGCGAAATGACTCGATTTCTTCAGGGGTCGCGAAACATTTGAACGCGGTGCCGCTTTCCAGCATCTCGCGCGCAACCGCGGCGTGGCGGTCGGCGCGTGATGCCTGGCTGATCGCGTCACCGTCCCAGTCCAGGCCCAACCATGTCAGGCCCGCAAAAATCGCTTCGGTTGCCTCGGGGGTCGACCGCGCCCGATCGGTGTCTTCGATCCGCAGAAGGAACTTACCCCCATTGGCGCGGGCAAAAAGCCAGTTGAACAAGGCTGTGCGGGCGCCTCCGATGTGCAGGAAACCTGTTGGGGACGGGGCAAAGCGGGTGACGACGGATGTGTCTGACATTGGCGGCGTTAACCTTCCGGAAACCATGAGGAGCCTAAACAGAAGCGGTGTAGTCAACGCGCCCGGAGGTGACAAGGGTGCGCGCCCTTTCCGTGATTGCTGACCAGTTAGACCGACAAAGGGGTTATTTGTTCCCTTGGGCCCCGGTGTTCTTCGGCACCGGCATCGCCATCTATTTCGCGCTTCGTTTCGAACCTGACGGGGTGTTCTGGATTGTGCTTGGCGGACTGACCATGGCCGTCTTTGTGCTGTTCCGGGCGACAGGTCCGTTGGTGCGACTTGGATTGACGGCGCTGATCCTGACGGCTCTTGGATTTTCGACTGCGGGTTTCAGGGCCCATTCCGTGGCCGCCGAGGTTCTGCCATTTCGATACTATGGTCCCATTGAAGGGCGGATCATCAAGATCGACCGCTCGGCTTCCGATGCGTTGCGATTGACCCTGGATAGGGTGGTTCTTTCGCGTCTGGCGCCCCATGAGACGCCAGAGCGGGTGCGAGTCGCGTTGCATGGCACACAAGGGTTCCTTGAACCCGAACCGGGTCTGACGGTGGCTCTGACAGGCCATCTGTCGCCGCCTGGTGGTGCTGTGGAACCCGGAGGCTATGATTTTCGCCGTCAGGCCTGGTTTCAGCGTTTGGGGGCTGTGGGGTACACGCGCACGCCCGTCCTGGCCCTGGCTGCGCACGAGGGCCGCGAGGCGGGGCTTTGGCTGTACCGAATGCGCACGCGGATATCCGCAGCCGTGCAGGGCGCATTGGCGGGCCGGGAAGGGGCCTTTGCTGCGGCCATCACCACTGGTGACCGGTCCGGCATGGATCGCGCGACCCTCGATGCCTTGCGGGCCGCGAACCTGGCCCATTTGCTGGCGATCTCGGGATTACACATGGGGTTGCTGACAGGGTTTGTTTTCGCCGCGCTGCGCCTGATCATTTTTCGGGCCTCGTTGCGCTGGCCGGTGAAAAAGTTCGCCGCCATCGGCGCGTTGCTGGCTGGCGTGGTCTATCTGGCGCTTTCCGGGGGAAACGTCGCGACCGAAAGGGCCTTCATCATGGTGGCCGTGATGTTCACTGCCCTTCTGTTCGACCGGCGCGCCATCACCCTGCGCGCTGTCGCGGTCGCGGCGCTGATCGTTCTGACGCTGAGGCCCGAGGCACTCTATGGGCCGGGCTTTCAGATGTCCTTCGCCGCAACCACGGCCCTCGTCGTGGTCTTTGGAGCCATGCGGGACGCTGGTGTTACCCAAACCCGCTGGCCGCGCGTGTTGCGGATCGTAGCAGGGGTCGCGCTGTCATCGCTGGTGGCGGGGCTTGCAACGGCGCCGATTGCGGCGGCCCACTTCAACCAGGTGCCGCACTATGGGCTGGTGGCAAATGTCGTGTCGGTGCCGCTTATGGGGGCCGTGATCATTCCAGGTGCGGTTCTGGCCGCCGTTCTGGCGCCCTTTGGATTGGCTTGGATCGGACTTGGTCTGATGAAGCCTGCGATCACTTGGATCCTTGCCGTCGCCGATACCGTTGCCGATTGGTCGGGTGCCCTGTCCTTTGTTGTGGCGCCTTCGGCAGCCGTACTGCCGGTGCTGACGCTTGGGTTCCTGATGCTGGCGATCTGGCAGGGTCGGGCGCGCTGGATTGGTGTGCCACTGGCGATCCTTGCCCTGGGTCTGTGGTCAAATGCGGAACGACCAACGGTTCTGATCAGCCAGACCGGGGGCCTCGTTGGCGTGATGACCGACAGCGGCCGGGCCTTGTCGAAAACAAAAGGCGACGGCTTTGCGGCCGGGAGTTGGCTGGAGAACGATGGCGATCCGACATTGCAAACCGAGGCGGCCGGGCGCGACGGGTTTGTGACCTCGGGCCGACTGAGGTGGTTCAAGGTTGGCGACACCGAGATCTTGCACGCAACCGGGAAAAAAGCCGCCGCCGTGGCGATTGAATACTGTGGCCGGGTCGCCTTGATCGTCGTGAATGTGGTGGCGTCGGCCCCCAAGCGTTGTCTTCTCTATGATATCAACAGGCTACGAGACACAGGTGCTCTGGCCATTGAGCCGGAAAGTGCCGGTGTGCGCGTTGTGACGGCCCGGGAATTGGTAGGAGACAGATTGTGGTCGGACTGAGGATGCGCGCCGCCCGTGGTGGCGCAGGGCGGACTACCTGTGCGCCCCCCTTGCCTGCTCTTCAATAGCTGCGGATCAGTCCAACCAGACGACCTTGCACCTTAACCTGGTCGTCGCGATAAAGCCGGGTTTCATAAGCCGGGTTGGCGGCCTCAAGCGCGATGGTATTGCCCGATTGGCGAAAGCGCTTCAGCGTGGCTTCCTGATCTTCGACAAGAGCAACAACGATGTCGCCATTATCCGCAGTTGTCACTTCGCGGATCACCACAATGTCGCCGTCGTTGATTCCGGCGTCGATCATTGAATCGCCTTTGACTTCAAGGGCATAGTGATGACCTTTTCCCACCATTTGCCTTGGGACAGCGACCTTGTGCGACTCTTCACTGATTGCTTCGATCGGAACACCTGCAGCAATCCGGCCCATCACGGGCAGTTCAAGCGCGTTGGCTTCGACCGGCATTGCATTGGCGGGTGGTGGCGGCGCATCGGACTTGTCGCCCTCGATCACGCGGGGAACGAATGTCGCCCCCTTTTCAAGAGCTTCCGGGAGTTTGACAATCTCGATTGCCCGCGCTCGGTGGGCAAGGCGGCGAATGAAACCGCGTTCCTCCAAAGCCGTTATTAACCGATGGATGCCGGATTTCGATCGCAGATCCAGCGCTTCTTTCATTTCATCAAACGAGGGTGGAACCCCGTCGCGCTGCAATCTCTTATGAATAAATTCAAGCAAATCCAGTTGTTTGCGGGTAAGCATTGTTGCGCACCTCCTCTGCTCATCCCCAAAGTATGACCTTGGGTGTTCGAGTGATGTTCTACGCGCGTTCTTGTTTTGTGTCAATATTCGTTAACGGATAGGAACCCGACCATGTCGCCGACTGAACGGGCAGGGTCGTGTGGTGGCCTGACGATCAGGGCGTTGGCCTTGGACAGAACGCTTAACAAGGCGCTGTCTTGACGTTCGGCAACCGTCAGCCTGCCTTCGGCGAGGCACGCACGCATGTAGTGCTGGCGGGGGCCGTTTGCGGCAAGATCCGTGGCCAAGGCGGCGGTGTTGATGGGCAAGGGGGCGGCTGCAAGCCCCTGCATGGCTCGCAGCATTGGGCGCAGGAAGACATGTCCGCAAACCATTGACGATACCGGATTTCCCGGAAGTCCTATCATCGGTGTTCCGCCCAACCGACCCGCCATCAAGGGTTTGCCCGGGCGCATGGCAATCTTGTAAAACGCACGTGACAGGCCAAGATCGGCGGCAACTTCGCCAACAAGGTCATGGTCGCCGACCGAGGCGCCTCCGATGGTCACGATCAGATCAGCCGAGGCCGCCAGTTCAAAGGCCGCTTCCAGCGATGGCCGGGTGTCTCGGGCAATGGGCAGAAGGCGGGCTTTGGCGCCTTCTTCTTCGGCCAGGGCGGCAAGGCCGAACGCGTTCGAGGCAATGATCTGGTCCGGGCGCGGGGTCTCGCCGGGCATGACCAGTTCGTCGCCGGTAGCGATGAGCGCGACTTCGGGGCGGCGCGAAACATTGACCTCGGGCACGTTCATGGCGGCGATAAGCGCCACGTCAGCCGGGGTCAATCGGCGGGGGGCAGAAAGCTGATCATCGACTTTAAAGTCCGCACCGATATCTCTGATATATAATTTGGAATCGGCGTTTCCCTGAACGGAAATTTGATCCTGATCTCGGGTCACATCCTCTTGAATAATCACCCTGTCGGCGCCGTCCGGCACAGTCGCGCCGGTAAAGATCCGCACGCAAGTCCCGGGCGCAAGGGGCGTTTCAAAGCCGTGACCGGCCGCAGCCTCACCGACGACGCGATAGGTGTCGAATGTGCCAGCAACCGCGTATCCATCCATGACCGAGGCGCGAAACGGGGGTTGGTTCCGGGTCGCGCTGACGGGCGATGCCAGGACACGTCCAGCAGCCAAACGCAAGGGGACCGATTCCGCGGCCATGGGGTCGGCGAGGCTAAAGACATGGCCAAGGGCCTCGTCGACGCTGATCACTGGTCTGCCTCGTAACGTCCGGAGTTGCCGCCGTCCTTAAGAACCAGCCGTATACCTTCAATTACCATGGATTTTTCCACCGCCTTGACCATATCGTAAACCGTGAGGCAGGCGGTCGAGACCGCTGTAAGCGCTTCCATTTCGACACCGGTTTGTCCACTGGTTTTGACCGTGGCTTCGATGCGGATGCCGGGGCGGTTGGGGTCGGCGGTCAGTTCCACCGCGACCTTGCTGATCGATAAGGGATGGCAAAGCGGGATGAGATCGGCGGTTCTTTTTGCGCCCATAATACCCGCCAGGCGCGCGACAGCGAGTACATCGCCCTTTTTAGCCCGACCTTCGGTGATCAGGGCAAGTGTTTCGGGCGACATCCTTACGAAGCCTTCCGCCGTCGCGATCCGGTTCGTTGCGGGTTTGTCCGAAACATCCACCATATGAGCATCGCCTTTGGCGTCAAAATGGGTGAGATCGGGCATCAGGCGGCTCCTTCCACGGGCAGCGGGTCGCTCAGGATGGCGCGTGTGGCGGCGGCGACATCCGTCTGGCGCATCAGGCTTTCGCCGATCAAGAAGCGACGAGCGCCGATCCGGGCCATGCGCGATAGATCGGCGGGGGCAAAAAGCCCGCTTTCGGCCACGAGGTCCTTGTCCGAAGGTACCCGCTTTGCCAGTCGCTCCGTGGTCGCCAGATCGGTTTCGAATGTTTTCAAATTGCGGTTGTTGACGCCAAGCAGCGGTGAGCGCAAAGCCAGGGCGCGGTCAAGTTCTTCTTCATCGTGGACTTCGATTAAAACATCCATATTCCATGTGTTTATAGCGCAATCTTCAAGTTCTTTTGCTTGCGCATCCGAAACGCTGGCCATGATGATCAGGATACAGTCGGCGCCCCAGGCCCGGGCCTCGGCGACCTGGTAGGTGTCATAAAGGAAATCCTTGCGTAACGTCGGCAAGTTCGACGCATTCCGGGCGGCGATAAGAAAGTCCGGCGCACCTTGAAAGGAAGGGGTGTCAGTCAGGACCGACAGACATGTCGCGCCACCGGTTTCATAAGCTTTGGCCAGGCTTGCAGGGTCGAAATCGGCCCGGATCAGGCCTTTTGACGGACTGGCCTTTTTCACTTCGGCGATCAGGCCATAGCCAGTTTCCGCCGCCTTCGTCAGGGCGTTGGCGAACCCGCGAACCGGGGTTTGTGCGCGGGCCTCGGCCTCGACCTTGGCGAGAGGGCGTGCGGCTTTGGCAGCGGCGATTTCTTCCAGCTTGTAGGCTTTGATGCGGTCAAGGACGTTGGTCATGGCTGCGATTTAGCGCGTTCGACGGGTGGTGAAAAGCGGTGTTGGTATCGCGTCGGTAAATTGTCGGTGCGGAGTTGGGGCTCTGCCCCCGGCTCCTTTGGAGCCTCCCCCGGAGTATTTCTACCAGGAAGAAGGGCGATTTTCTTTGAATGGGAAGGATCAGGCCCAAGAGATGGGTTTGTCGTCTCTTTCAGTGAGCCACGCATTTATCCGGCTGAAGGGGCGCGAACCGAAGAATCCCCGGGATGCGGACAAGGGCGAAGGATGGGGGGTGGAGATCTTGAGATGATGGGGGGCGATGTTGGTGGCGATAGTTTGGGCGTGCCGTCCCCAAAGAAGGTAAGCCCGGGGAAGGTCATCGAGGTGGGCAAGGATCTGTCCGACCAGCGCAGCCCAGCCAAGCTTTGCGTGCCCCCCGGCCTCGCCTGCGGGGACCGAAAGCGACGTGTTCAGCAACAGGACCCCCTGACTGGCCCAGAGAGAGAGGTCCCCGTTTTCCGGGGTTTTGCCGAAGTCGGCATGGAGTTCCTTGTAGATGTTTTGAAGCGAGCGCGGCAGGGCAACGTCGGGGGCGACCGAGAAGGCAAGGCCATTGGCATGACCCGGGGTCGGGTAGGGGTCCTGTCCAAGGATCACGACGCGGGTTTTTTCGGGCGGTGTCAGTTTCAGGGCAGCAAAGCGTTGCGGCGCGGGCGGCAGGATATCGCGGTGGTCGGCATCAATGGCGGCTTTGATGCGGGGCCAGTCGTTGGTGAAAAACTCAAGATGCGACCAGGCCCCAATATCCGGGGGGGTCATGTGCTTGAGGTGATCCGGGCCAGGCCGTCGACCTTTTCGCGCGCCTTGCCGCTGTCGATGCTTTCTGTGGCCTGGGCCACGCCTTCTTTCAGGTCGGCGGCCTTTTCGGCGATCACCAGGGCAGCCGCGGCATTCAGCAGCACGGCGTCCCGATACGCACCAAGGGCACCATCCAGAAGGGCACGGAAGGCATTGGCGTTTTCGTCCGGTGTGCCACCCAGAATATCGGCAAAGCGGTGAACGGGCAGGCCGGCGTCTTCGGGGTGGATCTGACGCGACGAGATTTTTCCGTCCTTCAGGATAGCCGCCGAGGTTGGCCCCGAGATCGAGATTTCATCGGTTCCGTCAGCCCCATGGACCAGCCATGCGGCTTCGGATCCGAGTTCCTTCAGGGTTTCGGCCATGGGGAAGATCAGGTCGATGGCAAAGGCACCGGTCAATTGGCGTTTCGCCCCGGCAGGGTTGGTCAGGGGGCCAAGGATGTTAAAGATGGTCTTGCAGCCAAGCTCGGTTCTGACCGGCATCACGTGTTTCATGGCCGGGTGGTGCATCGGAGCCATCATGAAACCGATGCCGACCTCCCGAAGCGCTTTTTCGACAACGTCGGGCCCGACCATGACGTCTATGCCCATGGCACTTTGGACGTCGGCCGCCCCCGAGAGCGAAGAAAGATTGCGGTTGCCATGCTTGGCCACCGGCACCCCTGCTCCGGCGACGACAAAGGCGGTTGCGGTGGAAATGTTCAGCGTGCCCATGCCGTCGCCGCCGGTGCCAACAATATCCATGGCACCATCCGGTGCTTTGACAGTGGCACATTTGGCGCGCATCACCGAGGCTGCGGCGGCATATTCCGACACCGCTTCGCCCCGGGCGCGCATTGCCATCAAAAGCCCGCCCAACTGCGCCGGCGTTGCTTCGCCGGTGAAGATGATCTCGAAGGCCTCTTCGGCCTGGGAACGGCTGAGCGGACCTTCCGAGGCGGCATAGATCAGGGGTTTCATGGCGTCGCTCATGCGGGCTCCGGTACTTTGTTGAGAAAGGTTTTCAGCATCGCGTGGCCATGTTCGGACCGGATGGATTCGGGATGAAACTGCAGACCTTCGATGGGTTTGTCGCGGTGTCTCAGACCCATGATCGTGCCGTCCTCCAGCCAAGCGGTGATTTCCAGACAATCGGGCAGGCTGTCGCGGTCGACGACAAGGCTGTGGTATCTTGTGGCTTTCAGGGGCGATGGCAGGCCGGAAAACAGCCCTTTGCCTTCGTGGTGCATGTGCCCGAGTTTGCCATGGACGATGTCAGCGGCGCGCACGACCTTGCCACCAAAGGCCTGTCCGATGGTTTGATGGCCAAGGCAGACGCCCAGAAGCGGCGTATCGGTTTCTGCGGCGGCTTTGGTCAGGGCAAGGCAGATGCCGGCCTTGTCGGGGTCGCAAGGCCCCGGCGAAAGGATGATTCCCGATGGGTTCAGCGCCATGGCCTCTTGCACATTCAGCGCATCGTTGCGGTAGACTGCGCAGTCAGCCCCCAATTCGCCCAGATAGTGGACCAGATTGAAGGTGAAGCTGTCATAGTTGTCGATCAAAAGCAGCATATTGCGTATCGAAGCCCGGAAGGTGCAGATATAGGGTGTCAGTGCCCGAAAGCACCGATATACTTGTGCGAGAGGTGCCAGCCAAGGTCAAGGCACCCCGAGATTTGAGCAGAGCGGAGGAAAGACCCGTGGGACGCGGCTTTCTGTCAGGAATTTTCTGGGGTGGTATCGTCGGAGTTGGCTTGCTTTTCGTGTCATCTCAGACGCTTGAGCGCCAACAGCTGAGTTTTCCAAAGCCCGAGGCGGGCGAGGTTGATGTGCCGGGAGGCAGTGAATTCAACCAGGCCAGGCCCGAGACGGACCCGGTGTTGCCGGACCCCGAATCTCGGCCCGAACCCGAGGCGGTGACCGGTGTCACCGCGCCGGACGATGCGGTTGAGACCCCGCCAAGCTTTGATACGACCGCTCTGGAAGTGCCAAAACCGGCCACGACGCCCGATGGATTGGGCGCGGTTCCCGACACGCCGAATGATCCGCCCGAGCCGCCCTTGGCCTCGGATGGGGCGCGGCCTGCGGATACCGGCGCTGATTTGGTTCAGCCCGAAAGCCCGGGCATCACGCCTGCGGCCGAGACCGAGGCACCCGAAGAAACCGCCGAACCGGCACCGGAAGAAGACGACAGCCCGGACATTGGCGCAGCCGACGATGCCCCGACCGAGACCGACGTCGCGGCCCTGCCGCAAGCCGATGCCGAATCTCCGATTGGGTCTGACACCGGGACCGCGCCCAGTGTGACATCCGAAGACACCGCGCCCGAGACCATGGAAGCGCCGACGATTGGCGAAGAACCATCCTTGCCACAAGCGACCGAGGACACAAGCGACGCGCCGCGCCTGCCTCAGATATCGGAACCCACGACGCCCAGTGCCGGCGATGCGCCCGAGGTGGCCGATGCACCCGAAGCGCCGACCGCACCATCTGCAGATACTGAAAGCTCTTCCCCGGAAGGAGATACCGATTCGGGAGCGGGGAGCCTTCGGGCCGATGGCGGAGAGACGAGTTTCTTGAAGCCGGTCGAAGATCTTGGGGATCAGGCCGACAACGTCGAAACCGACCGACTGCCACGGATCGGCGACAGTGGCGACAGCGGCGAAGGCGGGACACTGCCGACGGTGCGACGATTCGGCAGCGACAGCGAGGCTGAAACGACCGAGGCCGAGGATGCGGGCGACGAAGCGCCGGAGATCGCCGAAGACGGCGCCCTGCCAGAGCAGGGCGGCCCGGCGTTGTTGACCTATCGGACCGACTTCGAGAACCCGGAGGGGCACCCTTTGCTGTCACTGGTTCTGATTCACGAAGGCGACGCGCCTCTGGCGGCGGATATTCTGGAGGGATTGCCGGAACATGTCGCCTTTGCCATTGAGGCTGGTGGCGAGCAGGCGGCCGAGATCGCCAAGGCCTATCGCGCTGCGGGCCGCGAGGTCGTTATGATCCCGTCCCTGCCCAAGGGTGCGACCCCGCAAGACGTCGAACAGGCGCTGAGGGTCAATTTCGAGGCCATCCCCGAGGCCGTTGCTGTCATGGATGTGACGGGCGGCAGTTTTCAGTCGGATCGGAACGCAGTCGAACAGGTCGTCGACGTGGTCATGGACACCGGCCATGGATTGATCACGTTTCCACGGGGACTGAATGCGGCGCACCAACGGGCCGAACGTGCTGGGGTTCCGACCGGGCTGATTTTCCGGCAGTTGGACGGAGGCGATGAAACCTCCGAGCAAATCCGTCGCACCATGGATCGTGCGGCCTTCCGGGCTCGCCGTGACGATGCGGTGATCCTTGTCGGATCAACCGGAGATGCCACTCTGGCCGCAGTTGTGGAATGGGCTATGGGGAACCGGGCCACGAGCGTCACGATAGCCCCCATTTCGGCGGCCCTGTCGGACGGGTAATCGCCAGTCCATTGGATGAATAGGGCACGCATGCGGTCCGCCACATGGCACTGTGATCTTCAGGGAACGAGGCGGTCGACGGCACGTATCCTGCCAAGGTTTATGTCATAGCCCAAGGTCAGAATGCGACGACAGGCGGCTGTCGGTGCGGCCATCGGCGCGGCGCGTCATGCGGCGGCCGAAACGCTCGCGGCCGGAAACCTTCTTAGGTTCTATTTCATCCTGCCGAGGCTTTTCGTTCCCCGAATCGTTGGAGCGAAAGAGCGCGCGATCAAGATGGCCGCCGTCCATGGCTTTGAAAATGCTGCGCATCTAGCCTGGTCCGACCGGATTGCAGGTTACATTTCGGGCCTGAAGGCGACGACAGGCCATTTCGGCGCGATCTTCGGTCAGGCCGACAAAGTTGGCTTCCCAACCCTTGGGGCTGCGCACGACCTTGCGTAGGGCCACATCCAGTGTCGACATTTCGACAAGGGCGGTCTTCAGCAACACGCGTTCGGCTTCGTTCCGGGTGCTGAATCGGCCGACATTGATGCCCCAGTGCCGACCGCCCGAAGTTGAAAGCCTGGTCACCACGACCGGCTTGTCGTCCAGATCTGGGTCGCTGTCCGCCTCAGCCGCACCTTCGGCCACGACTGGGCGTGGGGCAGGGCGCAGATAGGCCCCGGCCAGACTTGCCGCCAAAACGGCGGCCGGAGCCGGTTGGATGGCTGTCGTATCGGCCACCGCGACTTCGGCCAATGTGTCGTTGATGCCTTCGGCCATGGCGACAAGAACGCCAGCGTCGGGAACTGCCCCGGGACGCATGGCAGGGCGTGGCGAGCGGTCGATCACACCGGTCAGACGCGTTGTATTGCCCGGCTGTCCCAATAAGGGACGGCGCGGTTTGACGACCGCCACGCGGGTCGGAGACCGCTCAAACCCCATGTCGAGAAGTTCGGCAACCCGGGCGTTGCGCCAAGTGACCGACCTGCCACCAAAGACCGTCGCAATAACCCGTTCGCCGCGACGCTCTGCCGAAGCCACAAGGTTGTAACCGGCAGCACGGGTGAACCCGGTCTTAATCCCATCGGCGCCGCGATAGCTGTTCAACAGGCGCCGGTTGGTGTTGTTGACCGTCTTCTTGCCGGTGCTGGTCGAGCGGCGCGAGAAAAGATTGTAATACCCGGGGAAGTCATAAAACACGTGGCGACCGAGAGTGCTCATGTCACGGGCAGTGGAAAGGTGCCCAGATTCGGTCAGTCCGTGGGCGTTCTTGAATGTGGTGCGGGTCATGCCCATGGCCTGTGCCATACGGTTCATGCGCCTAGCAAAGGCCGCTTCGCTTCCCGAGATTGCTTCGCCAAGGGCCGTGGCGGCGTCGTTGGCGGATTTAACCGCCGCTGCGCGGATCAGATAGCGCAGCTTGATCTTTTGCCCGGCTTTCAGGCCAAGTTTCGAAGGCGGCTCGGCGGCTGCCTTCCGGGAGATCGTCACCACGGTGTCAAGGCTGACCTCGCCCTTTTCGACGGCGTCGAAGACGACATAAAGTGTCATCATCTTGGTCAGCGACGCCGGGTGCAACCGGGTGTCGGCGTTACGGGAATGAAGAACCTTGCCAGACCGTGCGTCCATCACAAGCGCCGCATAGGGCGCAGCCGCCGCCGTAAGCGGTTGCAACAGAGTTCCGAGTACTAAAACGACCTGCAAGACGATGCGAATGCTCGTCACGTTACTGCCCCTTTGCCTGCCTCGGGCCCCACTCATTTTTGTCGGTGAGTTCCCTAAGTTTTCCACAGCCTAACATGTTCGAATGCATCAGAAAATGGTGAATTTGCCGTAAATTCGCGTGAGCGGAATCGTGCCACCAGATCGCGCGTCTGTACTGCTTGAACGCCACTAGATGTTGCGGCAGATTCTATGAACGAGTTCCGGTAATTCATCCAGTGTGGCAATTTCGCGGAACCTTTCGTGGGCCATCGGGGGTTCGGCGGCTTCAAGGTCCCACGTCAGACCGTGCGGCACATAGACCCCCCAAGCTCCAGCCTCGATTACGGGATTAACGTCTGATTTCAGTGAGTTGCCCGCCATGAGGGCAGTGTATGGGTTAATCCCGCGACCGGTGAAAATGCCTTTATAGACCTCGACGGATTTGTCCGAGACGATTTCTACCCCGTCAAACAATTCGCCAAGCCTCGATTGCGCAAGCTTGCGTTCCTGGTCCAGAAGATCGCCCTTGGTGATCATCAAAAGCGTGAAATCCTTTGCCAGTGTTTTCACGGTGTCTTCGGCGCCCGGCAGCAACTCTATGGGGTGGCGCAGCATCTCCTGACCGGTCTGGATCAAGTCCGCGATCACTTCGCCGGGAACCTTGTTCTGGGTCACCTGCAGGGCGGTTTCGATCATCGACAGCATGAACCCCTTGATCCCGAAGCCATAGCGCTGAAGGTTGCGCCGCTCGGCATCCAGCAAGCGTTCGGAAAGATGATCGGGGTCGGCATAATCGCTCAGAAGCTCGGCAAACCGTGTTTGGGTCAGATGAAAGAACCGCTCGTTATGCCAGAGCGTGTCGTCGGCATCAAAGCAGATCGTGGTCAGCATGGGCCATTGCCCCCTTTTCACACAGCCCAGAACGCTTATATTGGGCGTTCGATTGATCCCTTGGGTAAAGGTGACCGTGACAACGCTCAACCCGCATATGATGGCCGACAAGGACGACATGCCCGAGGGCGGCTCGGACGTATTGACCGAGACCAAGCCCAAGACAGCACGTCCGCCGTTGTACAAGGTCATGCTTTTGAACGACGATTACACGCCGATGGAGTTCGTCGTTCATGTGCTTGAGCGGTTCTTTGGCATGAGCCATGCGCAATCCTTTGAACTGATGCTGACGGTGCATAAGAAAGGTTTGGCTGTGGTCGGCGTATTTTCCTTCGAAGTGGCCGAGACCAAGGTGGCGCAGGTCATGGACTTCGCCCGCCGCCATCAACACCCTCTGCAATGCACGATGGAGAAAGAGTAGGGCGAGTGCCCTGCTCGCATCCCATGCTTTCCGACCGATTGCCGCTGGCGCTTGAAAATGGCGCTGTGGAAATGCCCGCAGAAGGACGGATCGCGGTCGTTGCACCTTCGCCGGGGGCCGACATTTCTTCCCTTCCCAAGGAACGTGTGGTCGTCGTGTCGCGGTATTATCCTGTTTATCGGGCCTTTGCCGATCGGGGTTATTCGGTCGCCGTTGCACCGGATGGCCATTTCGCCATGGCGGTGATCTGCCTGCCGCGCTCAAAAGCGGAGGCCAGGGCTCTTGTGGCCGAGGTGCTGCCCTTGACCAATGGGCCGGTGGTGATCGACGGGCAGAAGACCGATGGCGTTGCATCCATGCTGAAAGAACTGCGGAAACGCGGTGATGTCGGCGAAGTGTTGTCCAAGGCCCATGGCAAGCTTTTCACCGTTCGTGGCGCTGAATGCCGCGACTGGGTGGCCAAGGCAACAAAGGTTGCACACCCAATGGACCCGGCGCGGCAGTTCATGACCAGCCCTGGCTTATTTTCGGCGGACGGAGTCGATCCGGGATCGGCTGCGCTGGCCGAGGCGCTGCCGGATGCCATGAAAGGACACGTCGTCGATCTGGGGGCGGGTTGGGGATTTCTGTCGGATGCCATCCTGAAGCGGAACGGAGTGACGCGGCTTGATCTGGTAGAGGCTGACCATGCCGCTCTCGACGCTGCCCGCCAGAACATCTCGGATCCAAGGGCCGCGTTCCACTGGGCCGATGCCTTGACCTTTCGAGCCGATGCGGCGGTTGACCACGTTGTCACCAATCCTCCGTTCCACACCGGGCGGGCTGCCGAGCCCAGTCTGGGACAGGGGTTCATCCGTGCCAGCGCCAGCATTCTGAAGCCCCGAGGTCATCTCTGGCTTGTGGCGAACCGGCATTTGCCGTACGAAAAGACCCTTGAGGCGGGCTTTCGGTCCGTCCGGCTTCTGGGCCAAACCGCAGAGTACAAGCTTTTTACGGCCACCCAGCCCCGCACCCCCCGCAAAGGATAATCGCTTATGTCGTTCTCGATTGCAGGAAAAACCGCTGTTGTGACGGGGGCAGCCAACGGAGTTGGTTTGTCGATCGCCCGCCACTTCGTGCAGGCGGGTGCCAATGTGATGTTTGCCGACATGGACGAAGCGCGTCTGACCGACGAAGTGGGCAAGCGCGAGGATGACGATGGTTCAAGCGCCTATTTTGTCGGTGATCTGCGGGAAAAGCTGACCGTGGCGAACCTGTTGTCGGCGACCATCGACCGCTTCGATCAGGTGGACATTCTGGTCAATGCCTCGCGCCAGATGGTTTCGGCCGATCCTTTGAATGCCGATGACGATGCCGTAGCGATGCTGATCGAGCAGAACCTGATGACATCGCTTCGGGTGACGCAGCTTTTTGCCAAGCGGATGATCAAGCAGGCCAAGGGCGCGGAAGACCAAGCGCCCGTGGGGTCCATAATCAACCTATCATCCATCGCAGCGCGCCGGACCCAGCCCCAACTTCTGGCCTATTCGGTAAGTTCGGCGGCCCTGGACCAGATGACGCGGTCGATGGCGGTGGCCCTGGCGCCGAACCGGATCCGGGTCAATGCGATTGCCCTGGGGTCGGTGATGTCGGCGTCCTTGAAAGGGGCCTTGCAAGAAGAAAACGGGATGCGAGACCAAATCATCGGCTCGACCCCTTTGGGTCGGATCGCCAGCCCGACGGAACTGGCGGACGTCGCGCAGTTCCTGGCATCGGACGGGTCAAGCTTTGTGACCGGCCAGATTCTGACGGTGGACGGAGGCCGCACATTGGTCGATGCGGCGGACGCACCCGCGCATTAGATCGCGCTCAGTCAATCTCGGCGAGGCGGGCGAGGGCGATTTGCAGGCGGCTGAGTTCTTCGGTCTTTTGTGCCGCCATATCCTCGGTTTCTTCGATCACCTCGGCGCTGGCGTTTTCGCGGAACTTCGGGTTGTTCAACCGGCCATTCAGCCCTCCCAGATCCTTTTCCAGCTTGCCGACGGTCTTTTCCAGACGCGCCCTTTCAGCCGAAACGTCGATCAAGCCTTCCAGGGGCAAGGCAAATGTACCGCCGTCGACGGCGATGGCGGCGGCACCCTTGGGGGGTTCGTCGACCGTTTCCAGCGCCTCGATCCCGGCTTCGCGGTCACGCAATATGATGGTTTCGTTGGCCGCCCAGGCGGCTTTCCCGGCGTCATCGAGCGAGATTTGCAAAAGGGGCGCCTTGGTCTTTTTCGGCACGTTCATCAGGCCCCGGATCGAGCGGGTCTTTTCGATCAGGTCGCGGACCCAGTTCAATTCCGCCGTTGCCTTTTCGTCAATGAGTTCAGCGCCATAGGTCGGCCAGTCGGCGTGGACAAGCATCTTGTCGCGTCTGGGGGCGGAGAGGCTCCAAAGTTCCTCGGTGATAAAGGGCATGATGGGGTGGAGCATGATCAAAAGCTGATCCAGCGCCCAGGCCATGGTCTGGCGGGTCTCATCTGCGGCGCTCGAGTCCATCAGGGGTTTTGAGAACTCAAGATACCAGTCGCAATAGGTGTAGGTGAAGGCATAGAGCGTGTTCGCGGCGTCGTTGAAGCGGAAGGCCGCGAGGGCCTCGTCAAGGGCCAGGCGGGTCCTGGCGACCTCGCCAATGATCCACTTGTTGACGGTTTCTCTGGCGGCATTGGGTGTGCGGGTGGTGACGTCGAAAACGCCGTTCATTTCGGCAAAGCGGGCGGCGTTCCAGAGTTTCGTGGTGAAATTGCGATAGCCCTGGATGCGCTGGGTCGAGAGTTTCAGGTCACGGCCCATTGCGGCCATCGAGGTGAGCGTGAAGCGCACCGCGTCGGCGCCGTATTCGTCGACCAGTTCAAGGGGGTCGAGGACGTTGCCGAGGGACTTCGACATCTTCTTGCCCTTCTCGTCGCGCACCAGTGCGTGGACATAGACGGTATCGAACGGGCGGTCGTTCACAACGCTGTATTGCATCATCATCATGCGGGCGACCCAGAAGAAGATGATGTCGAAGCCGGTAATGAGGACCGAGGTGGGGAAGTATTTCTTCAGTTCCTCGGTTTCTTCGGGCCAGCCGAGGGTGCCGATGGGCCAGAGGCCGGAGGAGAACCAGGTGTCCAAGACGTCGGGGTCGCGCCAGATCGGGTAGACCAGATGCGTTGGGTCCTGGCTTACCGTATAATCTGCAAGGCCGTTCGCGATCAGGTCGCGCGCCTCGGCTCGGCTTGCAACTTCGACGACCCGTGCGTGATGCAAGGGTGTCGGCAGATCGGCGAGAACATCGCCGAATTGAGCCAGAACTGCTTCGAAATCGGATGCAGCGTGATGGCGTTCATCACCACGCAGCAAGGACTGCTCGAACAGCAGGCGCATGATTTCAGGTTGATCCAACGCGCCATCGCCTTCGTCGTCGATGAAATCCCTACCGGACAGGTCAAACCCATACCAAACCGGGATCTGATGCCCCCACCAGAGCTGCCGCGAGATGCACCAGGGTTCGATGTTTTCCAGCCAGTTGAAGTAAACTTTCTTGTGCTGCTCGGGCAGGATCTCGACCGTGCCGTCGCGGACGGCCTCTAGCGCGGGGCCGACGATTTTGTCGGTATCGACGAACCACTGGTCGGTGAGCATGGGTTCGATCACGACCTTGGAGCGGTCGCCGTAGGGGGCCATGATTTTCTTGGCTTCGACAAGGGGGACTTCCGCAGGAACAACGTCGCCAAAGGCGGCGGTCGAGCCTTTCATGCCAAGACGCAGATCGTCAGGAGCAGTCATGACGGCCAGTCCCTCGGCAGTGATTTGTTCAATCACTGCAGCGCGTGCGACGAAGCGGTCGAGACCGCGAAGGTCATCCGGCACGAGGTTGATTGAATCGGCCTCGGCCTCGCTCAACTCGCGCTCATCTTTGGCGATGGCCATCGCGATGGCGGCGGCCTCGGCGTAAGAGACACCATCGTCGCGCATGGCGCCTTTGGTGTCCATCAGGCGGTACATCGGGATGTTGCCGCGTTTGGCGACGGCATAGTCGTTGAAATCATGCGCGCCGGTGATCTTGACCGCGCCCGAGCCGAAGTCGGGGTCGGGGTATTCATCCGTAATGATCGGGATCAGGCGGCGTTGCTCTTTCGGGCCGACGGGTATTTCGCATAAGTGACCGACAATTGGCGCGTAACGCTGATCCAACGGATGCACCGCGACCGCGCCATCGCCCAGCATGGTTTCGGGGCGGGTGGTGGCGATCGAGATGTAGTCGCGGGTCTCGCGGAGGGTTTCGTTGCCGTCTTCGTCCTTCTCGACGTATTCGTATGTCACACCATCCGCCAGCGGGTATTTGAAGTGCCACATGTGGCCGTCGACTTCGAGGTTTTCGACCTCAAGGTCGGAAATGGCGGTTTCAAAGTGCGGGTCCCAGTTGACGAGGCGTTTGCCGCGATAGATCAACCCGTCTTCGTACATCTTGACGAAGACCTTGATAACGGCGTCGTGGAAGTTGCCTTCCTCGCCTGTCGGCGCATTGGGGGCACCTGACATGGTGAAGGCGTTGCGCGACCAGTCGCACGACGCGCCAAGGCGTTTCAACTGTTCGATGATGGTGCCGCCGGATTGCTTCTTCCACTCCCAAACCTTGGCGGTGAAGGCTTCGCGGCCCATTTCGCGGCGCGAGGGTTGCTGGGTTTCGGCAAGCTGACGTTCGACCACCATCTGGGTTGCGATCCCTGCGTGATCCTGCCCGGGCTGCCAGAGCGTGTCGTGCCCCTGCATCCGGTGCCAGCGTGTCAGGATATCCTGCAGCGTGTTGTTGAAGGCGTGGCCCATGTGCAGAACGCCCGTCACATTGGGCGGCGGGATCATGATGGAAAAGGTTTCTTCCGTCGACGAATTTGCCCCGGCCTTGAAGGCACCGGTTTCTTCCCATTTGGCATAGATGCGGGCCTCGGCCTCGGTTGCGTTGAATGTCTTGTCCATCGGTCTGCCTTTTCGCGTTCCGGCCTCGTTTAGCGCTGCGCGAAGGGGAGGGAAAGCCGCAGGGCGGAAATTTCCGGCAATTGGGCCGTGGCCGGTTGGCTGTTGGGCTGGACACGCTCAATGGGCAGGCTAGGGTTCAGGCGAGAGTGAAGCGGAGTTTCCCATGGACAAGTTCGGCAGATCCCAGCCGGTGAAGCGGTTGGAGGACCGGCGGTTTCTGACCGGGACGGGGCGGTACATCGACGATATTGCGCCTAAGGGCGCGTTATTCGCCGTCTTCGTTCGCAGCCAAGTGGCTCACGGGCGGCTGGAGCAGGTCGACCTGGACGAAGCACGCGCGATGCCGGGTGTGGTTCTGGCCTTCGCGGCGGCGGATTTGCGCCAAATGGGTGTGGATTACGGGTTGCCGACGGATGACATCCTGACCAATCGGGATGGCTCCAGGGCAGCCGATCCGAAGCGGCCGGTGCTGGCCGAAGGCAAGGTACGTTTCGTCGGCGATCCGATTGCGGTTATCGTGGCCACGACCAAGGCGCAGGCCCGCGATGCTGCCGAGGCGATCTGGCCCGAAATCGAGGAACTGCCAACCAAGATCGACCTCAGTCCGGGTGGCGAGACAGTCCATGACGAAGCGCCCGACAATGTCGCCTTTGACTGGACCCTTGGTGATGGCGACGGCGTTGCCAGGGCGATTGCAGGGGCGGCCCATGTGGTGAACACCCGCGTCGTCGACAACCGGATCATTGCCAATTCGATAGAAACCCGGGGGTGTTTTGCCGAGTGGGACGGAGAGCGGTTGCATCTGGCCTATAACGGGCAGGGGGTCTGGGATACGCGAGACGAATTGGCCGCGTGCTTTGGGCTTGGCAAGGACAAGGTCCGTGTGACCACCCCGGATGTTGGCGGGGGGTTTGGCATGAAAGGCATGGACTATCCGGAGTATTTCGCGGTGGCGGCGGCGGCCATCAAGCTGGGTCGACCGGTGCGCTGGATGGCCGAGCGGACCGAAGCCATGCTAACGGACAATAGCGGGCGCGACCTGATCTCGGACACCACTTTGGCATTTGATGCCGATCACCGTTTGGTGGCCTATCAGGTCGATACGATCTGCAATCTGGGCGCCTATAACTCGGGGTATGCCCAGCCTATCCAGACCAATCTTTTCGCCAAGGTCGCCATGGGGGTTTATGACGTTCAAGCCATCGTGCTGAACTGCAAGGGGTTTTATACCAACACCACCCAGGTCGACGCCTATCGCGGTGCCGGGCGGCCGGAGGCGATTTTTGCGCTTGAACGGTCGATGGACAATGCTGCCCGACAGTTGGGGGTTGATCCCCTTACGCTTCGGCGCAAAAGCTTCATTCCGCCCGAAAAGTTTCCCTACAAGACAGCGATTGCCGAAACCTATGACGTGGGCGAGTTCGACCGGGTTTTGGCAGTTGCCGAAAAGAACGCCGATCTGGCCGGTTTTGCCGCGCGCCGGGCGGCGACAGAAGCCGCAGGCAAGCTTCGCGGTATGGGTCTTTGCTATTACATCGAATCCATTCTGGGTGATCAGACAGAGGGCGCGCGCGTAGTCTTTGAGGATGACGGCACTGTCAGCCTGTATGTGGGCACTCAGTCGAACGGGCAGGGGCACGAAACGGTTTTTGCCACGTTCCTGGCTGACCACAGCGGGATTCCCGTCGAGGCCATCCGCATTGTTCAGGGCGACAGCGATCTGATCCCCAAGGGCGGCGGCACGGGTGGGTCACGCTCGGTCACCATGCAGACGGGGGCGACACTGGAAACCGTGTCCGAGATACGGAAACAATTCGGTGCTTATCTGGCGGAAAAGTTCGAATCCGAAAACGTCGCTTTTGATGACGAAGTGTTTCGAATTGCAGGCTCGAACGAGACCCCGACGATGATGGATGTCGCGGAAATGGCGCGGGCCGACGACCGCCAGGACCTTCTGGATATCAAGAAGGTGTTCAAACTGGAAAGCCGGTCATTCCCCAATGGCGCGCATTTTGTCGAGGTCGAGATCGACCCCGAAACCGGGCAGGTCAGTATCGACCGCTACTCGGTCACGGACGACTTCGGGAACCTGATAAACCCATTGCTGGCCGAAGGTCAGGTTCATGGTGGTGTGGCCCAGGGAATCGGACAAGCCCTTAGTGAACATGTGGTTTATGATGAGGACGGTCAGCTTTTGACGGCGACTTTCATGGACTATGGGATGCCACGTGCAGGTGATTTGCCAATGATCAAGTTCGACACCGAATGCGTGCCGTCGATTTATAACCCGATGGGCATGAAGGGCTGTGGCGAGGCCGGTACGGTGGGCGCATTGGCTGCGATTGCCAATGCGGTGGCAGATGCAATGGACGGGCATGGCGCGGGCGAGGTTGACATGCCGTTTACGCCGTCGCGGGTCTGGCACGCGTTGCATTCGGGGATGGCCGCAGAGTAACAAAGTCGACACAGATCCGCGAGAGTACGTCACATTCGTGGAAAGGTAACGCATCTGTGCCTAACATTTAGGTATGAGCGAATGTTGTGACATACCATGGGGCTGAGAGAACGTCTTCGCGGCCTTGTCGGCTTTTTTCGCCGGACCGAGCGGTCGGTGCAACAACACTCGCGCGAATCTGTGGATCATGTCGTGCTACTGGATGGCACCATGTCGACCCTTGATCCGGGCGACGAGACCAATATTGGGATCATCTACAAACTGCTGGACGAGGTGTCGAAGACCCGGCGCGTTGGCTTGTACTACGAGGCCGGCAATCAATGGTCCGACTGGTCCAAAACCCTGGACATCATCGAAGGGCGCGGCATCAACCGTCAGATTCGTCGGGTCTATGGTTGGCTGGCCACGCGTTATCGCCCCGGGGATCGGATATTCCTTATCGGATATTCGCGCGGCGCCTATGCTGTGCGCTCGCTGGCGGGGGTGATTGATCAGGTCGGCCTGTTGCGCTCGGATCAGGCCACGGAACGCAACGTTCGCGACGCTTATCGGCACTACCAGATGGGCGGGAGTGATGACATCTGCCGCACGTTTTCAAAGGCGTATTGTCACAAGGATACACCGATCGAGATGGTCGGCGTGTTCGACACTGTGAAAGCACTTGGGTTCCGCGCGCCTTTCGTCTGGAAGTGGGCCGAAGTGAAACACGCCTTTCACAGTCATGCCCTGGGGCCACACGTGCGCCACGGCTATCATGCCCTGGCATTGGACGAGACGCGGGAAGCGTATTTGCCGGTGCTGTGGGAGTGCCCGCCGGGCCATGACGGGAAGGTTGAACAAGTCTGGTTTCGGGGCAGTCACGGCGATATCGGCGGGCAGTTGGCGGGGTTCACGGCTGCGCGTCCCTTGTCGAACATACCCCTGACCTGGATGCTGGAACGGATGGAGCGGTGTGAACTGGCCTTGCCCGAAGGATGGCGGCTGCGGTTCAAGACGGATCCGGATGCTCGGTCGGTTGGAACGCTGAGGGGGTGGGGGAAGTACTTTATCGCACGCAAGAAGCGCGTCGTTGGCCGCGATCCCTCCGAATCAATTCATCCGACTGCCGTTGGTCGATCGCGCCGCGCGGCGGAATATTCCCAGACAGCGCTGCCTTGAACCAGGTGTTTGAACTCAGGCGACTTTTTCCAGCGTGGCTTCCGGAACCAACCCCAGGGCATGAACCACATCGCGCGTGATTTTCGGCGCATTCAGCGTATAAAAATGCAGATGCTCGACCCCCTGATCCAGTAGTTTGCTGCAAAGCTGCGTACAGACCGCCGTGGCCAGAAGCTCGGTGCGCCCGTCGCGTTCCGATGTATCAAAGGCCTGAGCAAGGCGAGGCGGGATATGGGCGCCGCAGTGTTGCGCGATCCGCTGTGTGCCCGACCAAGAGTGGATCGGAAGAATGCCCGGGAGAATGGGCACGTCGATACCGGCGGCCACACAACGGTCACGGAAACGGAAAAATGTTTCCACGTCAAAAAAGAACTGGGTGATGGCACGATTGGCGCCTGCGTCGACTTTCCGCTTCAACCAGGTGATATCTGCGTCCTCTGCCCCCGCCTCGGGGTGGGGGTCGGGATAGGCGCCTACGGTGATGTCGAAACGCCCGGTTTTTGCCAGGGCCCCAACCAGTTCAACGGAGCTTGCAAACCCGTCGGGATGGGGCCGAAATGCGCCACTTTCCTTGGGGGGATCGCCACGCAAGGCCACAATCCGGTTGACCCCTGCATCGGCATAACGGTCCGCAATCTCCAGGGTTTCGGCACGCGTTGCATCGACGCAGGTCAAATGGGCCGCCACGTTCAATCCGGTGTGCGCACCGATGGTCTTAACCGCTTCGTGGGTCAATTGCCGCGTGGCTCCGCCGGCACCATAGGTCACCGATACAAAGCTGGGATCAGTGTGCTGCAGTGCGCTGACAGTGTCCCAAAGCCTGAAAGAGGCTTCGAGAGATCGGGGCGGGAAGAACTCATAGGAAATCGTGGGGGACATGCAATACTCCTGGAATATCGCGAACTTGTCTCACATCCCAAGATGTGAAACAAACTCATTATTCTCATCATAAACATGAGTTCTGCATGCATATTGAGTTTCGCCATCTGCGTACCATCCGCGCTATTCACGAAACCGGTGGTCTGGCCCGGGCGGCCGAGACAATGAACATCACGCAATCCGCTCTTAGCCATCAGGTGAAAGGCCTGGAACAGCAGGTTGGGGTGGAATTGTTCGTACGTCGCTCGAAGCCTCTGAAGTTATCGTCGGCGGGGCATAGATTGTTGAAACTGGCGGAAAAAATCCTTCCCGAGGTCGAAGCGGCAGAAGAGGAATTCAAGGGTCTGCGAGACGGGCGGTCGGGCCGGATGCATATCGCGATTGAGTGTCACGCCTGTTATGAGTGGCTATTCCCGGTCCTGGAAGAGTTTCGCAAAGCCTGGCCCGATGTCGATGTCGATATTCGCCCCGGCCTTGCGTTTGATGCGATCCCTGCTCTTGAACGCGAAGAAGTCGACCTGGTCGTGTCTTCAGACCCCGAAGATCTGTCCGACGTCGAGTTTTCGGCGTTGTTCGATTATGAACCAGTATTTGTTGCGTCGTCGCTGCACCCTCTGGCCGAAAAGCCGTTTGTCGAAGCCGAGGATTTTCGCGGCGAGATGCTGATCACGTATCCCGTGGACCGATCAAGGCTGGACGTATTCAGCGAGCTTCTGATCCCCGCGAAGGTCGAACCCCGCGGAGTGCGTCAGGTCGAATTGACAGCAGTCATCCTGATGCTTGTCGCCTCGAACCGCGGCGTGGCGGTGTTGCCTGACTGGGTATTGCGCGAAGCCAAGTACAATTCGGACTATGTGACCAGACCCCTGACCAAGGAGGGCGTCACGCGTCGGCTTTATGCAGCGACGCGATCTGACGATGTCGCAAAACCCTTTGTCGCGCATCTGATTCGACTTGCGCGAAAAATCCCGGTGCAATTGCAGCGTGAATAGGGTGGCCCCGTGTGCCACCCATGGCGAATACTAACCGCGCATTTTCTTGACGATCATGCCGACCACGACCTGCACGATCATGCCCGCAACTCCGCCACCCACAAGGTTGCCCGCCAAAGCGCCAATTCCGCCGCCACCGGCTGCGTCCGCCGCGGCACCGCCGGCCCCAAGAAGACCGCCCAAAAGCGATGCACCGCCAACGCCACCGACGGCACCGGCAAGCATGTTACCCACGTTCCCCATGTCCGAGCCGCCGACGACCTTGCCGCCACCTGCGCCGCCAACGGCACCGCCAATGAGCTGTGCAATGATTTGTTCCATTTGCCCCTCCTAAAGGTCTTGTTCGGCCAAAGGACGACCGATTTCTAGTTTGACCCCAAGGTCAGGCTGCAGGAAGTGCCCTGCACTTGGCAAGACCTCTGGAATGGTGGCGTTGAGGCGTGACATTGTTGCACGCAGCCGTTCGGGGTCTTTTCAGGTTGATGGCGCGAAGTAATCTCCGTAAACGGCGCCCATGCAGAAAAGTGCCAATCTCACCGTCATGATCCAGGCTGCCCGCCGCGCGGGGCGCAGTCTTTCCAAGGATTTCCGCGAGGTCGAGAACCTGCAGGTGTCGTCGAAAGGGGCGGGCGATTTTGTCAGCCGCGCCGATATCGCTGCAGAAGAAATCGTGCGCGATGCCTTGATGGAGGCCCGGCCCAACTATGGTTGGCTGGGCGAGGAAAGTGGCGAAACACCTGGTACCGATCCGACGCGCCGCTGGATCGTCGATCCTTTGGACGGAACAACGAACTTTCTGCACGGGCTGCCTCACTGGAACGTTTCGATTGCCCTGGAGCATAAAGGTGAGATCGTCGCCGGGGTCATTTATGACCCTTCGAAGGACGAAATGTTCTTTGCCGAAAAAGGTCAGGGTGCCTGGATGAACGAACAGCGGTTGCGTGTTAGCGACCGCAAACGCATGATCGAGGCGGTGTTTTCAACCGGTCTGCCGTTTGGCGGACGCCCTGAACTTCCCGATGCCTTGCAGGACATGGCGCGCCTGTTGCCGCTGACGGCCGGTGTACGCCGGTTTGGTGCCGCAGCGCTGGACATCGCCTATGTGGCCGCAGGTCGGTACGAGGGGTTTTGGGAACGCGGTCTTAATCCCTGGGACATGGCGGCGGGAATGATCTTGGTGCGAGAGGCCGGCGGATTGGTCGAAGGGTTGGCCGCAGGCACCAATCCGATCGAAACCGGTGAAATCATTTGCGCCAACGAGCCGATCTTCGACATCTTCGTTCAGACGATACGTCACACATGAATTGCCACGAAAAAGCCCGATTTCTGTGCCCTACCTTACGCATGTCTGTAAGGTCGGTTTTCTTGTGGTGTATCGCTGCGTTTCTGGGTCTGTCGGTCCTGATGATGCTGTCACCCGCTGAGGCGCCGGTTGCCACATTGCAGTATGGCCTGGGACCAACGGTCGAGACTGACCCGCTTTAGTCCGAACTTCGATTATTCGCCGTTTCTGTCGCGAAACCGGCCCAGCAGCTTGCCGATTTCAAAAGATGTGCGCGGTGCATAGACATAGCGCGTGCGGGTTTGAGAGGTGCGCGCGCGCATACGCACCAAACCGAATACGATCAGAACGACATGGGCCAGTGACACGAAGACGAACATTGCTTCGGGACCGTGGGATTCGATCAGGCTTGAGACAATCCAGGGCGATGCAATGGCCCCGGTCGCATAAAGAAACATGAGTGCCGCCGAAAGATCGACTCGTTCGTCCTGGCTGGCAAAATCGTGGGCATGGGCCGCTGCGACCGAATAGATCGGGAAGGTCGCGAATCCGAATATGCCCGCCGTCACAAAGGCGGCCAGGGTGCCCGATGCGGAAAAATACACCATGACAATGCACGACAGGATGGCAAAGACCGAAAGCCAGATCAGCACCCACCGGCGGTCATATCGGTCGGCAAACCATCCAGCGGGATACTGGCTGATGGCGCCACCAAGGACAAAGGCGGCGAGGAACAGAGCGATGTCATCCAGCGAAAGCCCAACTTCGACTCCGTATAGCGGGCCAACCATGCGAAACGCCGCTGTTGTCAGCCCGGCCGAGATCACGCCTGCAGCGGCAAGGGGCGAGCGTTTGAAGGCCAGTGATGGTCGAAGGCGGGGGGCGCTGGGGATTTGCGGCTGTTCGATGCGCGTCAGGACCAGCGGAACAAGGGCGGCGCAGCAGACGATGGCCAGAATGTTGTAGGAAACATAGCTTGCCGGTTCCAGGACCGAGATCATCAACTGTGCCGCAAGGGAGCCTCCGATGTCGACGACGCGATAGACCCCCATGGTTCGACCGCGGGTTTCATTGGTGACTTTGGCCTGCAACCAGCTTTCGATGATCGTATAGCAACCGGCAACGCAAAGCCCTGAAAGTACGCGCATGGCCATCCAGGCATAGGCGTCGATAATCAGCATATGACTTAGAATGCCGATGGTGCCTGCTGCAGTGAAGGCCGCGAAGGCGCGCGAATGGCCCACGCTGCCCATCAGTCGGGGGGCCCACCAGCAACCTATGAAGAACCCAAGGAAATGCGCCGATCCCAATAGACCGATGTCACCCTTCGAAAAGGCGAGTTCGACGCCCGAGATCGCGTCGAGCGGGGCAATGCCGCCCGAGCCTAGCTGAAGCAGGATGACCGACAGAAACAGTGCGGCGAAGGAAATCAGAAGACGCATTTGTCTTTTGATGTCACTTAAACCGCCAAAGGGAAACCGCCTGAAATCGACATGGCCGTGGCGGAAACGATCACTTTGTCACGGCAAGCAGATTTTTGGGTCGGGTCTGCTGGTTGCGTTGAACGTGTTGCGGTGGAAGCTGAGCCTTGGGTGGCGAATTCCGCGACCGGAGGGGCTTGGGTCAGGTACCCCTAGCATCCAGGTTCAAGTCTGCGGGGGGACGCAGGCTTTGCATTGGACGTGGCATTTTCGATGGCAAGGGCAGGCGCAGTTTCCAATGCTTGAAAATCGGGCAGTGCGCCCCAAAGCCTGTCAACGTCCAGTTCAAGCGCGTTCAAGTCGGTAGAGTAATTGGACGGCAGGTGGGCGCCATAGGTGCGCAGCTTTCGCGTGCGCCGCAATGTCGCCGACAGGATTGACCGCATTTCTGCGGTGCAGGCGTTGGCGTATTCGCGCACCGACTTTTCCAAAGCGGCCCGTGCGGTCTGCGCATCGTCGATTGTTGTCACCAGGATGCGGCGTTCCAGCGCGGTCGCGATGGATTTCTGCAATGTTTCCACGTTCATCATCGACTTGGTCATATAGTCCGAACACCCGCGACGCATGGCTTCGACGGCGATGTTGATCTGACCTTCGCCAGCCAACATGATTGCTGCTGCGGTCATCTGGTTCTTGTGCGCGCTGAGCATGTCGACGGCATCCAGCCCGGTTTCGCCGGCCAGAAGATAATCAATAAAAACAAGGTCAAACGATGTTTCGCCCAGCACTGCGTCCAATCCATCCAGTGCGGCGACTTCCACTGGCTGAAACGCAAGCCCGGCCTGCTGGCAAAGCCTGAGCACGCGTTGGCGATCAAGTTCGTTGTCGTCTATGACCAGAATACGCATGTCGCGCGACGCTTCGGAATCGACGACCTCGGCGGCTTTCGCAGTTGCATGGTGAGTGTCGAGCATGTTTGTCCCATCGGTATCTGAGCGTGTCCCTGAAGACCTAGCCGATGCGGCTTATCTTCAAATTAACACCTACAGTTTTAGTGAAATTCAGGCGGACAACGTCGCGGGCGGCAAAGTGTTCATGCTTGCCGCGCACCGGTCCGATTAGGCGACAGGCACTCATTTTCACAACATTGCCTGTGATCTGTTGGGCGAAGGCGGCGTCGATTTTTCCGGCCAGATGCCGCCGGTTCCCAAGCGCGGCCGTCCGGCGATCCGTCGATAGATGGCAGATATTCACGCTTGCTTAAGCGCAGTGTGGCTAAACCCGAAGGCAATCAACCGAGAGGATTCGATGAGCGCCGATCTTTCCTTCGATCCATCCATTCCGATGGCCGAATCCGACACCGAAACGGATGAGATCATCTATCGGATCTCGCACGACCTGCGCGCCTCGGTCAGGGCATTGCAGGAATTACCGACCTGGATCAGCGATGATCTGGATCAGGCCGCCATTCGCCTGCCTGGCGCAACTGCGCGGCATCTTGAATTGATCGCAAGCCATGCTTGCCGTCTTGATCTGATGCTGACGGGACTCCTGGAATATTCGCGGGTCAGCCGCATGCAGCCAATCGGGGCAATCAAACCCGCTGATGTTCTGCGGGACGTGATCGAAGACCTCGGTTTCCCTGAAGAGGTCTCGATCACGATCGACATGGACCGGGGCAATGTGCAGATGGGATTGGCCGATCTTCAAAGGGTCTTTTCGGCGCTATTGATCAACTCGGTCCGGTTCCATCCCGAAGGCGCACCAAAGATCACCATCACAGGGGGCCCCTGCAGCGACAAGGAATGGAGGTTCGTCTTCGCCGACAACGGTCCCGGCATCCCCGAAGACAAACGCGAGTTCATTCTGCGGCCAATGACCAAGCTTGTGTCGCGGGACGTTGATCCCGGTGCCGGCATGGGATTGGCAATTTTGCGCAAAGTGGCCTGGACTTATGGCGGATCGGTCAATGTGTCGGCCCCGAAAGCGGGAACCGGGACAATCGTTACGGTGACTATGCGTGTCAACTAATGCCAGCGACGCTTGCCTTTGACCTGCTGGAAAGGCGCGCCTCCACGAAATGAGCCGCGCACGCGGGCATGTGCCGATGCTCAGGTCAGGGATTGAAAAAGAAGGCCGGTTCTGTGGCGTGCCAACGCATCGGGGTCCGGGCGTATCCCCAGACCCGGACCGACCGGCAAGTGGACTTTGCCGCCGCGTACCGGAAACGGCGTTTCGGCAATGTCTTCGCTGGCGTAATAGGACGACATGTAAAATTCGCATCCCAGTGTCAGGTCGGGCACGGCTGCCATAAGATGCGCGCCGGCAGTATGAGCGATCGAGGTTTCGAACATGCAGCCGCCATAGACGCCGATCCCGGCAGCGCGGGCAATCGCCGCGACTTCAAGGCAGCGGCGAATACCCCCCGATTTCATGACCTTCAACGAAAAAATATCGGCGATCCGCATTTGAGCTCCCTCCAGGGCATCGACGACGCCAAAGACGCTTTCGTCGGCCATGAT